>DATALK010000672.1:0-13808 GCA_036261085.1 Phototrophicaceae bacterium
AGCGGGAAATAGGTGTGGTTACAGCCGGATGGCGAAGCCGCGCGGGCAGTGGTTAGCGGTTGGCTTCGCAGCCCGTGACAAAAGCATAAAGCCAGTATAACCGCAACGAGCCATCGAGAGTACCGAGACATGATGCCCTCCTGTCGTGTTTTTGGGTTAAATCCGCCCCAGTTTATCCCAGGTCAGGAATTCCGGTGAGCAGCGTACAGCAAGCGTAGGGCAATCATGGATCAGGGAACCTTACTGAGCCGCACAGCGCATTAAAATAAAGAAAAACAAAGAAAATCCACAAGAGGGGAAAAGCATATGAAACGGATGCAAAAGCTGTTAGGGCTGCTGGTGGGAGTGCTGGCGTTCCCGGCGCTGGCGCAGACGACGCCTACGCCGGAGCCGGGAGCCGCGCGGGAGATTGCGTTTACAGCGGTAAAGGTGGGTGAAACGCAGACCGATATTTATCTCCTGAATGTGGATACGGGCGAGATGCGGAATCTGACGAACAGCCCGGAAACTGAAAATGGTCTGGCCTGGTCGCCAGATGGGATGTGGTTAGCTTATACGGCCCAATTGCAGGAATCTAATTCCAACGGTCTCTATATTCTCAATATGAAGAGCGGGGAAAAAAGAGTAATTGTTAAAACTGCGGTTCGTGATATTCCCCCAATGTGGATGCCTGAAGGAGATCAAATCATTTATCTCACCAGTGAAGGTGAAAAATCAGCGTTAAATATTATCAACACTGATGCTACTCAGCCGCGCCAACTGTTGCTGGAAGATGAAATTGGCACAATAGATTTGTCATTCGATGGAACCCAACTTGTGCTTCAGATGGGAGGTGGTTTGGGGGTTTTTAATCTGACCAATGAAACTTTGCAACCGCTAATTCAAATACCGGAAGACGAACGTCTCTATAACGATGCCAGTTGGCCCAAATGGTCGCCGGATGGGCAACAAATTGCGTATTTGTACCTTGAAAGTATGTATGGCCCATACGAGATTTACCTCATTAACGGTGACGGTAGCAATAATCACCGTTTTGTGAAGGAAGATTATGGAACAACTAAGCCAGTATGGTGGCCGGATGGCTCAAAAATAATGTATGTAGCAGAGATTTGTGGAGTCCAGTGTTTTGGACACAATGCTATCTACATTAGAGGCGTTAACGGTGGTCAGCTAACGATACTCGGCAGTGATGTTAGTTTCCCGTCAGTCTCGCCAGATGGCTCTAAAATTGTTTATCATGACTTCTCTGCAAGCCATAATCTCGCCGTAATGAATGCTGATGGCACTCACGCACGACTGCTGACAAACGGGATATTTGAAAAGTTCGATGATATGTTTTGGGATTTCGCCTGGCGTCCGGTTCCGGCAGGGGAATAAGGCGTGAGAGACGGACGCGCCGTTGCGCGTCCCTACGGACACGATCTATCGTGTCCGTACCATAAGCCGTTCTGAAGATTAACCGATGCGGCTAAAGGCGTAGGGGAAACGCAGGGGACGCGGCGGCAAAACGATGGGCTGAATCCGGTATCCTAAAATGGGGTGGGGAGGACTTCGGAGGAGGCGTCAGTATGCGTTTAAAACCGGTAGTTGTTTTGCTACTTGTGATGGTTGCAGTGCTGGTTGTTTTCCTAATCTGTATCTGGACGCTGCGATTATTTCCGGCGGTGTCGGAAGCAACTGCCGAGGTGACGGCGAAAGCGGCCTATTTTGTGGTTGAGCCAAAGGCGATTAAGCGCGGTGGTGAAGTCACGCTGCGGTGGTCGGTTAGCGGTGTTGAGCAGGTTGTCATCAGTCAGTATTATGTCTATCCAGTTATAACACAAACGGGGTCGGATATAGTCTATGAAGATTTGCCCTCAACCGGCGAACTTAAGGTGAGACTTGATCCGTCACAACTGACGGAATCTGTCCCGGAAAAGCCTTATGTTTATTCGGTAGTTTTTATTCTGGCACGGCAAGTGCCATTACCGGATGGTGATACCAGGCTGCTCCAGTTGGCATCAAACTCAATCAAGGTTCGCTGTCCATATGAGAGATTTTTCTTTGGCATGGACGAACAGCGCGATTACTGTCCACTGGCTCCTGAAACCCAAGAGACGATGGTCTACCAGCCGTTTGAAAGAGGGTTCATGGTCTGGCGCAAGGAAACCGACACACTATATATTTTTTCAACTATTGGGGGCGTGACATCTGGAGGGGCCAAGGCGCTGTCGCCGCTTGAATGTACGGATCAGGGACAAAAGGTGTATGCGTGCGCACCGGTTGACAAGGTTAATAATAGGTCAGGATGTTCTCAGCTTATGCGAATTGATCTGGATCAGCCACCGCCAGACGGTTTATATGCGCCAGTAGCAGTCATGGATGCGCCTCTCCGTTATGACTGGTTGGCACAGAATTTTGGTTGGGCAACCAGGCCAGAGATGGAATATACGGCGATAGTGCAGGAAACTTACGACGGTACGCCTACTGGCGACGTAGTCTATATGACTTTACCCGACTGCCGCGTAATTGTCTACGCTAAAGGGGACGATACTTGGTATTTGGTTCAGGATCAGGGCTGCGTGCCGGAGTAATTACTTCATATAGAGGGGTAAAAACAGGGCCGATCAGGACTTTAAAGTTTATGGCGCGGGAACAAAAAGCCTAAATAGCGGAAGCCGCGTTTGGGGGATTCTATGAGAGCGGGGAAGTACGGTTAAAGGCGTAGGGGAAACGTCGGGGATGCGGCGGCAAAACGACAAGCGGAATCCGGTATCCTAAAATGGGGTGGGGAGGACTTCGGAGGAAGCGGGATGACGCAGGTAAAATCTGGGCTGGCTTCGTTGTTCATGCTGATGGTGGGGTTTGCTGTTTTCCTGGTGTATGTTCGGACGTTGGGGCCACTCCCGGCGGCGGCGGCAGAAGCGACTGCCGAGGCAATGGCGGCAGCGGAGTATTTTACGGTTGAGCCAGCGGAAATTGAACGCGGCGAAGAGGTCACGCTGCGGTGGTCGGTGCGCGGCGCTGAACGGGTGATGATCCAGCAGTATTACGGTCATCCCACCAAAACGGCGGCGGACGTGGTTTATGAAGATTTGCCGCCGACGGGCGAACTCACGGTCAAACTCGACTACTCCCAACCAACGGAATATACCCCGGCAAGACCCTATATTTACTGGGCGGGTTTTATCCTGGCACAGCGAACCCAAGCGCCGGAAGGTTATAGCGGGTTGTATCCACTAGGGTCGGATTCGGTGCAGATACGCTGTCCCGACATAGCGTTTTTCTTCGGCCTGGACGAACTGAATTACGAGTTTTGTCCGCTGACTCCCGAAACCCAGGAAATCATGGTCTACCAGCCGTTTGAAAAGGGGTTCATGATCTGGCGCAAAGAAACCGATACGGTGTACGTTTTTTCAACGTCCGGCAGAATGACCGACGGGCCAGCGGTAGCGCTGCCGCTGCTGGACTGTGCCGATCAGCAAAAGGCGTATGCGTGCGCGCCGTCAGGGGACATGCCAGAATGGTTTACGACCATGCAAACGGCGTTGGATCAGCCGCCACCAGCGGGGTTATACCGGCCAGCGGCGGTTATGGAAGCGCCGCGACGGTATCACGGGCTGGCGCAGACTTTTGGTTGGGCGACAGCGCCGGAGGTGGAATATACCGCAACCGTGCAGGAGACTTATGGCGACACGTTTGCCAGTGACGTGGCCTATATGACCCTACCTGACTGCCGGGTGATCGTTTATGCTCAAAATCTCTACACCAGCGATTGGAATCTGGTTCAGGATCAGGGCTGCTCGTAGGGATACCTCACCCCCGGCCCCTCTCCATACGATGGAGAGGGGAGAAATACGGAGTAGGGACGCCACTGGTGGCGTCCGCCCAACTTATCCACACAACGCATTCAGCAGAGACCTTAACTTCGTGCAAATGGGGCGGTTCACGAACCGCCCCTACGGAGAATCACCCGTTTTTAACAAGAGCCTTCCTGAATATGGAGTGACCTCGGAAAGGTACTCGACAAATGAATAAGCGCTGGATACGGTGGCTCGGCCTGGGAATTTTAACGGTGGCGCTGGCGATCCTGGGTGTGACGGCGATACGCGGGACACAGCCTGCGATTGAGTTTTACACGGCGGATCGGCTGGCCGTTGATTATCCCGGCGTTGAAGCTGGCATGGAAGCGGTTAAGATGTCGTGGAAAGCGGTGAACGTCTCCGGCGAGAATTTCATGCGGATGGAATCCTGGGTTAATGAGCGCTGGGTGTTGATCGGCGAACACTTCGCGCCGGAAAAGTCAGATCGCATTGTGGTTTCGCACCCGCTCCGTTTTGCGCATCCCCTGTACCGGCTGACGATCCTCAATGGGCGCGGTGAAATTATCAACGAACGCCGCCTGGAACTGAGCTACGCCGAGACCGAGACTACCCCCGAAATTATTCAGTTTATCGCGCCAGTACGCGGTGGGGTTGCCCGAAACGCGCTCAAGCAGGGCGATCTGAATGTGCCAGTCTTGTGGCACATCGAGCAGCGGAACTACGACCAGCAGCCGATCATCGAACAGGTGACAATGCCCGCCGGAGAAGTGATTGGCACGCCGCTGGGCGATCTGGAAACGTGGCAGCCGCGCGCGGGTGAGGGTTATATCCGGTTAGCGCCGGTGGATGGCGATACCGTGTTTTTGCGCCTGCGCGTGGTGGATACCGGTTCAAAGCAGACATTGACAGAAAACCTGATTACGCTGCCAGTGGTGCAAAATTCAAATGATGAAGCCGTGCCAGCGCTGACGCCGTTGGACGCGGCGACCCTTGGCCATATGCGGGAGATTTACGCGGCGGGGCAGGCCCAGGGAAACCAGCCGCACCGCTTGATGAAAATTGGCGATAGCAATATTGCCGGGGACTCGGCGCTGTGTAATTTCGGCTGGGGCAATTATGACCTCGGCGCGTATGGGGATTTGCAGCCGACGATTGACCGGTTTCAGGATTCGTTCTGCGCGGCCAGCGCAGCGGCGGGACGGTCATTTAGCGCGGCGTCAGTATTCGACCCGACATGGGCGACGGATAAAAACTGCCGGGCGAACGAAGCGCCGTTGGACTGCGCCATTCGGGAGGAACATCCGGCTTATGCTCTACTGTATCTCGGTGTGCAGGACTTGGAACGCATGACCTGGAATCAGACGCTATCGCCCGATTCGTACCGGGAAAACCTACGCCAGATGGTGGCTACGCTGGCGGAAAACGGGATTATTCCCATTCTCACCACGTTCCCAACGGGGTATACGTTTCATAACGATGGCTCGGCGGACAGCTTAAACACGATGATTGTACAATTGGCCGACGAGGAACACCTACCGCTAATTGATTTGCGCGCCAGCACAGCGCTGTATTCGAACCGGGGGGTAGATGTGGATGGGTTCCATATGTCCACGCCGCCGGGTGGGAAAACTCTTTTCACCGGTAACGAAAGCCTGTATGCGCGGACGCTCTACGAACTGCGAGTGCTGGAAATGCTGCACCAGCTTGAGGCGGCGGTGGGGGGAGGATAGCTGGTAAATAGCCTCAGTCATTAATCCTGAGTGCGTAACAGCTGCAAACGTTCCTGGCAAACCTGTTGTTTCCATTCCATACCAGTCAGGTCATAACTGACACAGAAGAAATGAAGCACCATTGCTGACGAGAGCAGATAACACTGGTTATGCGTTTTCATCACCTGGCAGGCCAGGGCAAAGGTATCATAAAAGCCACTGATAGGCTGTGCTTCACCGTAAAGCCAGGCGGTTGAAAAACCAATATGCTCGGCCACCCGCCGGAATATGGGGGTGTTCTTCACTAGGGTGCAACCGGGATGGCAGCGAGGCCGCAACGTACCACAAGACGAGGAACCCTTTCTGACCAGTTCCACATCCGAAATTGGCTGGTCGGCCAGATGACTGCGATAATGCAGGGGGTTATCCTCTGCAATATGCCAACCAGCACCGGGCATCTCGGTTTCACCATCCCAGGTCATGCGGGGTTGAATGGCAAAAGCCTGGTCGTGGGTGTCTAATTCGTGCTGCATGGTCAGCAGCGTATTGGGCTGGATAAAACAGATGTCGGAGTCCAGCAGCAGATAGTAAGCCGGGTCGGGGTGATTCAGGACAAAGGCGCGCAGCACTTCGCCATGCGTATTCACGGATGATTCGGTGTTAAAGCCGGACTGCTGATAGGGAATATCGCTGGCAGCGGCATAAGCGCGCAGCGCGTTGGTGTTGTCGGTGGAGGCATTGTCCAAGATAGTCATGGCTACATCGAGGGTATCTGAATGCATTGCCAATAATGAGCGAACGGCCAATTCGGTAAAGGTTGAGGTGTTGTGGTTGACCACTACCGCTTCGATCAAGGACACGGGCATCCATCTTTCGTGAAATGATACTAATGGGGCAGTTCGTGAACTGCCCCTACGGAAACATAGGTGATTTCTTTTGAGAACCCACTTAAGTTTGACGGAGTTCAGGCGGATAGGCAAATATCAGCAGGTAGTGCAGCGAGATGGATTAGACTCTCCGCCGACGGGTATCAACGTTGGACTGCGGCCCATTCCTCGCGCAGGAGGCTGTAGAGGATGAGATCAAAGAAGCGGCCAGCCCGCTGCACGGCCTGCCGCTGCACGCCTTCGCGGATGAATCCGGCGCGTTCGTAGGCGTTGATGGCGCGGGTGTTGTAGTCCAGCACGGTCAAACCGACGCGGTGCAGGTTCAGTTCGGCAAAGGCGTAGTTGAGAAGCAACCGGAGGGCGTCCTGTCCGTAGCCTTTACCCCGGTAGTTTTCCGGGCCGATGCCAATCGCTAACTGCGCCGATTGATTGCTCCACTTGATGTTAAACAGCACCACAAAGCCAATCAGCCGGTCATCATCCAGGGTGCGGAGATGGAAATAGAAGCTGTTGGCGTCGGAGTTAGGCGCAGCGAAGCTGGCAAAATCCGCCGCTGATTGGGGGCGAATTGGGTCATCGTCGAGCAGGCGGCCATAGGTGTCATCCTGTGACCAGGCGGCAAAGACGGCGGCATCTTCGGGCAGGGGGGCGGCGAGGCGTAACAAACGGCCTTGAAACAGCGGGTTAAACATGGGAGTTGACCTTTCGTCGTGAGAAGTATTGAGCAAAATAAATACATGGCACTGATGCCAGCGCACCAGCCCGATAGAGGCAGCAAAGAAACAGCCGCCGCGCTCAAATCACGACTACAGTGTACAGAGACCCTCCCAAACGAGATGATAATTGATTTTAATGGAGACAAGGGCTATCTGTCTACAGAGTTTTCCGCCGCAGGACGTAAATCAGGAATGGACTGGTCGCCGGGTCAAACGGCGCATAGGCATAATCGCCGTAGAGGTGCGCAATGGTAAAACCGGCGGCAGCGATCAGCGTTTCAAAAGCGGCCTGCTCCAACAGGTGGAACTGAATTTCGGAGAAACGTTTGACGGTTAGCTGGCCGTGTGGGTCGTAGTCCTCGAAAAATTCCAGCACTTTGACTAGGCGCGTTTCGGGTTGGTAGGTTTGCAGCAGCCAGATAAACCGTTCGCCGCCGGGAATCGGCAGTTTTCCGGCGAGATGCAGTTGGCCGTCCACCGCCCGCAGGCGCAAGCCGGGATTGTGCAGCGTACAGATGAATTCGCCATCGGCGGCCAGATGCGCGTGAGTGCGTTCCAGCGCCGTCTGCTGGTCGGCGGTGGTGGTCAATTCCGGGAACGCTTGGAACGGAAGGATGATTTGCCGGAAGCGCTGGCCGAGGTCTAGCTGCCGGATGTCCGCCGTATGGACGGCGGCGGTCAGGCCGCGCGCGGCCAATTTCTGGCGCAGGTGGCCGAGCATCTCCGGGGAATAATCAACGGCGGTAACGGGTAAACCGGCTTCCAGGAGCGGAAGGGTGACACGCCCGGTTCCAGCCATCAGTTCGAGGATGGAGCCGTTGGCACGCTGGCCTTCTTTCAGGAAAAAGGGAATATCAATGTTGGTCAGGACAAACGAGTCGTAGAGGTCAGCAATCCGGGCATAATGGGCTGAGGACATGGCAAATCCACCTTTCTTGGGTTGGTAATTATAACCGCTGCGGCGGTTAAGGGGTTGAACCCTACCCGCGCTGTCGCTCCGCACGTATAATTTAGTCACAACAGACAAACACTTTTAGAGGCAAACTACGATGTTAGATAAACTAGCGGGCATTGAAGGCCGCTATGACGAACTTGAACAGATGATGAGCGATCCGGCGGTGGTGAACGATTACACCAAAGTGGCGGAATATTCTAAAGAGCGCGCCGGATTGGAAGAACTGGTCGAGACGTTTCGCACGTATAGATACCAAATGGGGCAGTTGGAAAACGCGCGGACGATGGTGCAAGACGAGAGCGACGCGGATTTGATCGCGCTGGCGCAGGAAGAAATTACGGAATTGGAAGCTAGTACGGTGGCGCTGGAAGAAAAGCTCAAGCGGCTGCTGGTGCCCAAAGACCCACGCGACGATAAAAACGTCATTATGGAAATTCGCGCCGGAGCGGGGGGCGATGAAGCCGGGTTGTTCGCGGCGGATTTGTTCCGCATGTACAGCTACTATGCCGAAAAGCGGGGCTGGAAAACGGAAGTGATCGAGCAGAGTGATACCGGCGTCGGCGGTTTTAAACAAATTGTGTTTGAAGTCAAAGGCAAGGGCGCTTACAGTCGCTTGAAATACGAAAGTGGCGTACATCGGGTGCAGCGCGTGCCGGAGACGGAGGCGCAGGGGCGCATCCATACCAGCACTGTGACCGTCGCGGTGCTGGCCGAAATTGACGAAGTGGATGTGCAGCTCCGCCCGGATGACATCCACGAGGAATTTACGCGCGCGGCGGGGGCGGGCGGCCAGCATGTGCAGAAAAACTCAACGGCGGTGCGGTTGGTGCATATTCCCAGCGGCCTCGTGGTGGAAGTGCAGGACGAACGCAGCCAACTGCAAAACCGAATGCGCGCGCGGCAAATTCTGCTGGCGCGGCTGTACGATATGGAAATCGAAAAGCAGCGCAGCGAACAGGACAGCGAACGCCGCAGCCAGGTGGGCACGGGTGAACGTTCGGAGAAAATCCGCACGTATAATTATCCGCAGAACCGCGTGACCGATCACCGCGTGAACGTCAGCAGTTATAACTTACCGGCGATCATGCAGGGCGAAATTGACGAATTTGTGGACGAATTGATTACGCAAGACCAGGCGGAACGGCTCTCCAGTGGGGTCGAAGACTAAGAGCCTGTTTGAAAATCAGGGCCAGAACCTCACCCCCTGGCCCCCTCTCCACAGCGTGGAGAGGGGGAAACGAGCATAGCGACAACGGGAATGGGGACAAATCCTGAGCGGAGGGGTGAGATTGCTCCTCAAGTTGTTACATCTGAATTTCCAAATACACGCTAGAGGAAAAAACGATGGGCCACATTATCGCTATGGGGGGCGGGGAACTGCGCGATTATGAAACCCTGCCAATGGATGAGCAGGTCGTCAAAGCTACCGGCAAAAAGCAGCCAAACGCGCTGTTTATCCCGACGGCCAGCGGGGATGCCGAAGGGTACTGCGCGACGTTTCACCACGTTTACGGCGAAAAATTAGGCTGCCAAACCGATGTATTATACCTGTTTCAAAAACGGCCAACGGTGGCAGGCATCGCGGAAAAAATCCGCTGGGCCGATTGTATTTACGTGGGCGGCGGTAATACCATGCGCATGGTGAAATTATGGCGCAAGCTGGGCGTGGATCGGCTGTTGGTGGAAGCCCATCAGCAGGGAACAGTGCTGTCCGGCGTGAGCGCCGGGGCGATTTGCTGGTTCGATTACGGGCACAGCTACAGCCGAAGTTTAGCTGCGGCGGGGGATAATAAGGTCTGGGTATCCATGCGGATGCGCGCCCTGGGGCTGGTGCCGGGCATTTTCTGTCCGCATCTGAATGATACGGTGCTGAATTCTTATGCTGATTTTATGCAGCGGATGCGCCGGTGTGCGGAGGTCGGCATCGGTGTGGAAGATAACGCCGCCATCGAAGTGGTGGATGATACTTATCGCATCATCACTTCCCAGGTGGGCGCGAAAGCCTATAAGTTTGTGCGGCGGCGCGGCGGCCAGGTGGAGGTCGAAGATTTGAAGCCGTCGGACACGTTCCAACCGCTGGCGGAATTGCTGAAGAAATAAGCTGGCGGGGGAAATTTTTACCGGGTAGCTTTTTAAGGAATGAGTCCGTTGGCCTCGCCTGGGGTTCAAAACCCCAGGCTATCGAGAAAAACTGCTAAACCACTAAAGTGGTTATTGCACCGTTATGAACCGCTTTAGCGGTTTCCAGATGACCGGGTAGCCTGACGTTTTAAACGTCAGGTGGCAACTTATCGGGTCATCACCGGGCCGCAACGCCGATAATAACGTTGACCAACTGCTCCAGTGGGTTGCTGCCGGGATTACGAAAATCCACCCAGGGGCGACCTTTTAAGTTCAGTGGGAAGCGGATATTGCGGGAAGCATCCGGCAGGAAGACCAGAATAATTTCCCGGCCCAGTTCGCTGAATAGATTAAATTCCTGATTCTGGCGGCTGCTGATATTATTGTTCCCAACAAAAAAGGCCATCTGTTTGCTTTTAGCCAGTTGGACTTCCAGCGGTTCCTGGGTTTTGTCGCCATTGGTTTGGTTCGCCATCCAGGGAAGAATGCCCAGACCTTCTAATTGAAGGGCAATTTGCCGGACTTGCTGCTGATCCGCCAGATTATGACAGAAGAAAATGTCGTAGTCGCCGGTCAGCCGCTTGCCCTGGATGGTCGAGGTTGCCATCTGGCGCAGGCGTTCGGCTTCGGCTTCCCGGTCAACGCGCGTGACCATCGCCTGCCGCAGCAGGGTTTGCTGGGCACTGGCACGTTCGTCATCGCGTTTGATGGAAACGGGTTTTTCACAAACCTGACAGTTAACCCAATCCCGGCCCTGCTCATAGACCTTCTTGATGACAGTTTCACTGACCGGCGTGCCACAGTCAGGGCAGAAAAACAGCTGCTTGCGGGTGACGCTTCCCGGCGATGCGCGCCGCAGCAGATGGGTGTGAACATATTCCGAGACGTGGCGGTAGGTTCTGGCTGAAACCTTCTCATCCACATACACCGCCAGTTCGGCGCGGCCTTCTTCCAGCACACGCAGATACAAACAGCAGATGGCGTCACCGGTCTCGTAGAAAAAGGTGGCGTTTTCAAAGACTTCTTTGCGCCGGAATAACTGCCCGTTCCACAACCGGACGGCCAGCGCGACATAGATATTCATCACCGGGCCGTCAAAGGTGAAGATGGCGGTACGGGTGTCATGTTCGGGCGCGGGCGGTGGCGTGCGTCCCGATTGCGATGGGAAAATCAGAATTGGACGATCCTGGTTATCCGTATCTTTCAGGGCGATTTCGTGCCGGATGAGGTCGGCGATGGTGGCAATCAGCAGCAGTTGTTCGTCGGCTTTGTCGGCAATCCGCTCGTCGGCGGACATTTTGATGTGGCAATTGATGACATCCTCTTCCAGAATTTGCCCATCCCCATCCCCTTCATCTTTGGCGGTAGTAATAATGGAGGACGCATAGGCGTCCAGGGTTTCCGGGTGCAGCAAGACCAGATTCCCGAAATTGAAGCGTCGAATGAGCGCCTGCGACTCCACCAGACCGATACAGGTTTCAAACTGGGCGCGGAGTTCGTCCGTATTTTCCAGCGGGAATCCGGCATTTCGGATCTGGAAAAGGAAGGTGTCATACAGCTCATCGGTGCGGAAAAGCAGTTTGTTCTGCCGGTCACGAATGAGGGTAAGAAACACCTTGATCTGCTGGAACAACTTGGTGGAACTGACTTTCGGCAGTTTGTCCCAGGGAATGGCTCGCCGCAGCGCGGCTTCTAACTCCGCAATGCCCCAGTTTTGGAGGGCGCTGGTCTTGAAGAAGCCCGCAAAACCGAGACTTTTGACAATTTCTCGCAGCCGCCCCTGGCTGACGCCAATTTCCCCCCGGTCTGTTCGTCCGGCCACGAGGTACATGGTCAGCGGCCAGTTGTCCCCTTTCAGTTTTTGGGCGTGTTTCAGCGCTCGTGCCCAGAATTTGACCCCCGCAAAAACATCCAGATCATTGAGGACATCAAAGACCACCAGCGCCACCACAACCTGGCTGAGATGCAGTTGGTGAATCAGGCGGTAGCTGGGCTGACCGGCCATATCCCACAGGTAAGTTTCGTGGATTTCATGCTGGCCGTTGACCACAAATTCTTCCTGGCTAAAACGCAGGGCTTTGCGGCCATGTGTGGATTCGGTGGCTTGGGAGGGCCGATTCAGCAGGGCCTGGGCGAGGGCCGTTTTACCGACGCCACTGTCGCCGACCAGCACCACTTTGGCATTGGTGTACCGCACGGATTCTTCTAACGCTTTGACGGCGGCGAGTTTGGCTTCGTCATAAGACCACAGCCGGATGGAGCTGCCCTCGTCGCCCAGCGTAGCGATGATGGGCAGCTGGGGGTGAAAGGCCAATCCGGCAGTCCAGACCGGAATCTGCGAAACCGGTTCGGGGATCACCTCTACGGGTTCCCAGGAGCCTTTGCGCCAGATGCGCACGCTGCCATCCAGCGATTTGGAGGCCATGAACTTGCCATCCGTCGAAAATGACAGACTGTTCACGCCGTTGGTATGGCCTTCCAGCACCCCTACCGTGCGCCGCCAGAGGCGAATGGTGGCGTCCTGTGAGGCCGAAGCCAGGATGCGGCCATCCGGCGACCAGACCAGATCATAAACGGCTTCGGTATGACCTTCCAGAATGCGTTTCGTGCGGCCATTTTCGACATCCCAGAGGCGAATGTCGCCGTCCTCCGAACCCGAAGCCAAATCCAGGCTGTTGGGCGACCAGGCAATACAACCGATGCCGCTGGAATGGCCCTGCAAGGTTTTACTCAGTTTGAGCTTATCCGGTCTACCCGGCGTGATATGCCACAGGTTAATGCTGCTGTCTTGCGAACCGGAAGCCAGATATTTGCCATCCGGCGACCAGGCGACACAAAAGACCGAACGGGAGTGCCCCCGAATTTCCTTGAGCAGTTCGCCGCTGCGAGCACTCCAAATCCAGAGGCGGCTGTCGGACCCACCGACAATGACGTGACCATCGGGCGACCAGGTCACACAGGTGACCCGATCACTGGGGCCTTTTAACACCAGTGGTTTGTCCTGGCTCCTGATGTCCCAAATACGCACCGTCTGGTCATACGAAGTGGAGGCGAGCCGGTCAGCTTCCGGCGACCAGGCCAGACGATTAATAATGCCGGAGTGCCCTCGGAGGGTACGGAAGATTTTAAATGCCTGCGGCGGCGGTTCGGGTTCGAAAGTCATGATACTTCTTAAAAACCTTTGTCGGCGACGGTTAAAAGGGCTTAGTACTTTTGTCCTGAAATTATAACCGAATTGTAACGTCGCTCCAACCTACAGAATATATTACAAAGTCATTTTGTTTATAATTTGTAAGCTGATGGAACGGCAATTCTGGCTACATTCTTTATGCTGAAAAGTCAACCTTGCCCCTACATAACTAAAGCTATTTGCTAGAAAAAATTCACATAACGTTGATAATTAAGGCAGCCAAAGGGCGTCGAAGATGGGGATGGGATGGGAAACCGCCGCGAGATTAGCAGATTCGGGGGTGTTGATTCGGTTCAGGCGCAGGGTAAAGGGGCCAACTGGAGCGGTGGCATAAATATAAGTATTGTTATCCAGAAACAGCGGGCCGAATATCGTGTCCGGCAATGGGCGCGGTATATTATCGGGGCGGCCCAGCCAGATGCCACCC
>DATALK010000673.1:0-2162 GCA_036261085.1 Phototrophicaceae bacterium
CCCGGCGCACCGGCAGTGCCACCAGGTGCAGTTTTTCGTAACCAAACGGCACCAGATGTTTGCTCAACAGGGTGCTGTAGCTGTAATCATCCTCCACCGAACCGCTGAGGCGCACCCCTTTCCAGGGCGTTTTGGCTTCGGCGTCCAGTTCGGGGTCGGTGGCAACGGCGGGGGAACTGGGCTGTCCCGCCGGTTTGATAAACACCAGATTGCGAGGAACAAGGGTCGCCCCCTGAAAAACCTGGTCATAATAATGCGGACTGCGCACCTCGGAGTCCACAAACTGATGTTTGCCCTCCGTCCAGGTCAGAAACGGGCGGGCTTCCTCCAACCCCAACTGGCGAGCGCGCAGCCGTCCATGATACACCCGCGCCGGAATTTGCTCTCGGTGGCGCGGGCCGCTGTCAATCAGCACACAGGTCGGGACATTAAAAATCAAGGGGTGGATGTCCAGCAAATCCAGCACGCGGGTAAAGCCCTGCTGCTGGAACCGGCGGTGCTGCTTGGCCCCGGTGATGACGGCGCGGGGCAGCACAAACGCAAGCTGGCCGCCCGGTTTCAGGTAGCGATCCCGCGCCAGATTCCAGAACAGGGTACTCAGATCCATCTGCGTGAACAGTTTGACGTCATTGGTTTCGATCAACTGGTAATAACGATACAGCGCCTTCACCTGGTTCTGGTAATCCTCGTTCTGGATGTAGCGGTAGGACAGCCAGGGCGGGTTTCCGGCCACCACATCAAACTGCTGCTGGGCCATCAGCAGCGGGCGCGATTGGTTATTAAGGATATAGGCCCAGATGCCGTTGCGGTCTTCGCGCATCAGCCGCGCCAGAAGTTCTAAATTTTCCCGCCAAAGTTTCACCCCCGGTTCGGTCAACCCGTCAAATTTTTGCCGCACCGACTGGCTAAAATGATCCAGAATGTTGGCTGGCACTTTGCCACCGCGACCTTGAGCGGCCTCGGCAAACTTTTCCATGTCGTTTATAACATCGGAGAGGGCGCGGGCCGAAAGCGCGGCCTGCGTCGGAATCTTAAAGACTTCCGTCCGCTGTTCATCAACCGGAATGGTGAGGACATCTACCCCTTCGTTTTCCAACGGGCGCAACAGCGCGTCCGCCATATAAACCGGCAGGTTCAGTTCGAGCGTTTTCCCCGATGGGTGATTTTCCCGCATGTGGGGTGACAGCGCCAGCAGATAGTTCAAGCGCGCCGTACTCACAGCCAGCGGATGCACATCCAGCCCCATGATCTGATCGGCAGCAAATTCTACCAGCGGCCAGCCCGTCAAGCCCTGTTTTTCCAGCCGTTTAATGGCGCTGAACAGAAATGTCCCGGAACCGCAGGCGGGGTCTAACAGACTGTGGGGGTAAGCATACTGCACTTCGTCCAGCGTCAGTTCCGCCAGCCAATCCGGGGTGTAATATTCGCCCAGGCCATGCCGGGTATGCTGCTCCACCAGGCTTTCATACAGTTCTTTCAGCAAATCCTGGTCAATCCGGGACAGGTCATAAACGACTAATCCCAGCGCCAAACGGCGAAACAACGCGATGACCTGCGCCCGAACCCGCCCATCCAGTACCCAGGAGTAAAAGTCGTGTTCGCCGATATTTTTAACCCCAAACAGATTAAAAGCGCTCCCGTTCAGGATGCGTTCGACAAGGCTCGCCTCCGTTGGGGGCGCATCCTGCAAGGCGGCATACGCCAGCAGTTTAGCAAACTGGGACAGGTAGGTATGGCGTAAAAACAGGGTGTCGCTGCCTACGGGCGATCCATACACTTTACTCAGCAGTTTATTCCACTGTTCCCGCCAGACATCCAGGTGTCGAGACTGGCGTGCCTGGTTATAAAGCTGCTCCAGTTGGTGATTCAAGGCTTTGAAGGTCGGGCTGTCGGAACCAAACCGCGCCACGATGTCTCGGGCAGTAGGAATTAGTTGTTTTTGGCTAAAGAGATAGGTGTCAAGCTGAATGAAAGCCGCTTCCGGGTCGTCTTTGGTCAGGGTAAAGCTGGTGTCGGGCGTCAGTTCTTCACCATCGAGATGATAAACCTCAAAGCGCAGTGTGTCAGTCAGAATGCCAATGTACTCCTGGCCGGTTTCGTCGCGTTTAGCCGCCAGATATTCCCGCAGTTGTTCGCTGGGCGGAATGGTCAGTATGGTCAGT
>DATALK010000674.1:0-2949 GCA_036261085.1 Phototrophicaceae bacterium
ACCTGAAGGACAAACAGCATGGACATGATCGGGTACAGGTGCGGCAGGGCAATGTGCCGAATGCGCTGCCAGGGATTCGCGCCGTCGAGTTCCGCCGCTTCGTACAACTCAATCGGAATATCTTGCAGGCTTGCCAGATAAATCAGCGCCGTTGAACCAAACGCGCCCCAGGTCATAATCAGCACCAGCACCGGCTTGGCGAGCGCGGCATTCTGTAACCACATCTGCTGCGTTAGCCCGATTTGCTGGAACAGTTCGTTCACAAAACCGGCGTCGGGGTCAAAAATAAAACGCCAGATAATAATGGCAATCGAAGCCGGAACCACCGTTGGCAGGAAATAAACGACGCGGAAAAAGCCTTTGGCCCAGCGCATCTCGCGGATAAAGAGGGCTATCGCAATCGGAACCGCATAACCCAGCAGCAGACTCCACCCGGCAAATTCAAAGCTGTTTTTCCAGGCGACCTCAAAAGCCGGGTCTTTTAACATCAACTGGTAGTTATCCAGGCCGACCCAGGTGGTTTCCCCGCCCAGTTTGATGTCCTGAAAACTCATCTGAATCGAACGCGCGATGGGATACCAGGCAAACACGGCGAACAGAATGATGGCGGGCAGCAGGAACAGATACGCCGAAAACTGTTCCGACCAGCGGCGGCGGGGTAATTTCGGGATGGCCGGTAACATACCAGACAGGGATTTATTTAAACGCAGCGGCAGGCTCATAAGACGTTATTCCCTAAAAACTATCTAATAGGAAAACGAAAACAATTTCATATGATCGGATTGGGGATGTAAGGGCGCAATATATTGCGCCCTTACCGCAAACATCATTTGAGTTCGTTTTCATTACTCCATAAGAAATTCCAATCCTCACCCCCATCCCCTCTCCACTACGTAGAGAGGGGGTATAACGGGTCTTTAAAGTCCCCTCCCTGCGCAGCGGGGAAGGGATTTAGGGGTGGGGAATGATCTTTAGCTGACGATTATTTACTGCTCATCCAGCACAAACGCCTGGAATTCCTCGGCAGACTGGGCCAACCGCGCGGCCACATCCACGTCTTCGCTGCTCAACACTTCGCTCAACACCACGCCAACTTCCGCGTAGTAGTCCTGAACGGCAGGGCTGGCTTCCGGTTGCAGATGAACTTCGCCCGTCTTGACGGCTTCGTTGAAGGGGGCATAGTTTTCCACTGGCAGTTTGTTGTAGGGAGCGCGGAAGGCTTCCCACTGCGCCTGGTAATCACCAACGTACAGCGGCAGGGTCGGCATACCGATGGCTTCCGTCGTCGCTTCGATGGCCGTTTGCAGTTCAACCGGGTCGAACTGTCGCCATAGTTGGAAGTACGCGGCGGCTTCCTGCTCGTTCGCCGACGCCTTGCCGCTGACCATCCACAGGTTGCCACCGGTCAGGGTAATGCGACCATTGGGGCCAGCCGGAGCGGCGGCATAACCAAATTTGGAGAAGTCCGCGTCCGGGAATTGAGTGTAGTCGTAGTTGAACTGGTCGCCTGCGTAAATCACCATCGCCACGCGCTCCGAAATCAGCGCTTCCGAGATGCTGCCCCAATTCAGGGTCGCGCCAGGGAGAACATTATGGGTCCAGCGCAGGTCTTTAATGAACTGGAGCGCTTCTACCGGCGCGCCTTCGCCATAAGCGGCGGTAAACGTGCCGTCATCATTGTGGCGGATGATGTCTTCCGGGGCCGCGCCGAAGCTGTAAGCAATATTGGTGAAGTGCCAGCCCGCCGCGCCCGAACCGTCATTGATGAAGGCAAAACCGGCCACATTGGCGTCCGCGTTGGTCAGCTTGACGGCCATTTCGACCAATTCGTCCCAGGTCGCGGGCGGCGCATCATAACCGGCTTCTTTGAGCATCTCAATGTTGTAGCCCAGACCGAGCGCATAGGCATCGCGCGGGGTGCCATAAATTTTGCCATCCTGGCTGACGATTGCCAGAATTTCGGGGTTGAAGACATCCATCACCCCGGCAGTCTCAAAGTAGGGGGTCAGGTCAGCGACGACGCCCTGGTCAATGAACTTGCCGGGTTCGGTGAAGTAGGTGCGGAACAGGGTCGGCAGTTGGTCGCCAGCGATCAACGCCGTGAACGCCGCCGGGTCATACTGCATTTCCAGACCTTCAACGGTCACGTTGGGATACAGTGCATTGAAGCGTTCGACCTGGGCTTCCCACTGGGCCAGCGCTTCGGGTTGGTCAGCGGAGGGTTTTTCCGTCACACTGATGGTCACATCACGGCCACCGGCAATTTGGTCTGGCAGGGTCAGAATCGCCGGAACCGGGGCGGCATCCTGCCCAAAGGCGGGAATAATTTGCAAGCCGAAGATCGCAACCAAAGCGACCAGGATCAGGGACAGTTTCCGTCTCATCGGAATTCTCCTAGTTTTTTTGCAACGAATTTTTCTGGTATTTAATTGTGTAAACTCAGGCGATCACCTTAATTGAGACGTCTCAAAAAACATTGTATAATGAAATTCAACTGACTGTCAAGCAACTGGTTTCGAACCTGGGTAGACTGGTAGCGTGCGGTTGGGTACTCTTGGATGAACACAGTGACGACGCTGCAACCGGGAAAGGGATTGGGCATGGCCTCGTTGAAAGAAGTCGCGGATTTGGCACAAGTGCCGATGTTAACCGCGTTTCAAGCGCTGAATCAGGATCACACAGTGGCCGAGGATATCCGGCAGCGCGTCCTGAAAATGGCGGCAGAATTAAATTATGAACTGCGCATCACGCAGATTGATATTGCTGACTTCGCGGGGGTGGCGAAAGGTACGGTTTCGTATGCGCTCAACAACAGCGAACTGATTAAACCAGCAACCCGACAGAAGGTCATGGACGCGGCCCAGGCGTTAGGCTATCGTCCGAATGTGATGGCGCGCAATCTGCGTACCAACCGCGCCGGAATTGTTGGTTATTCCTGGCATGTGACCG
>DATALK010000675.1:0-2467 GCA_036261085.1 Phototrophicaceae bacterium
CCTGACCACCATGCGGGATAGTCTTCAGGTTTATGTTGACCGGGTTAAAAACCCAGCTTGAAAGCACTCCATCTCAAAAATACTGCTGGACACAAATTCTGTCAAATTAAGATTCAACTACGAGCGGCGGCCTCCTTTCAAGCTGGGTTTTTAACCCGGTCAACATAAACCTGAAGACTATCCCGCATGGTGGTCAGGATGGTAACAATGTGGTTTTGCTCAGTTTCGTCGAGCTGGTCAAAACGTTGGCTGAGTGATTCTTGGTGCGCGGCCAGCGCTTGCCGGAGCAGGTTATCTCCGACCAGGGTCAGGATGACCCGCTGGGCGCGGCGATCTTCCGGGTCATCCACGCGCTGCACCAAACCGCGTTGTTCCATCTGGTCAATCAAGCGGGTGACAGTACTGCGAGCCACCAGCAGGCGATCCGCCAGGGTGATTAACCGCTGCCCTTCGTCTCGATTCAGCAGCGCCAGCAATGTGTATTGGGAGGGTGTCAAATCAAATTGGCTCAGGACAGCACGATCAGCCGCATCCAACTGGATGTAGATGTCGTGCAGCAACCGGTACTGGTGCTGCGCGAGGGCGGATGGGGTCGGGTCGAGCTGAGGTCTATTGAATGACATTGTTATCTCTGCAACTGTTGCACACGCAACAATCTCACTGTAACGCCAATTTTCATTTCGATCAAGAAAATAGCTTCAGATTCATTTAAGTTGCACAAGATTAGAAATAAATGTAAACAGGCTGGCTGGACAAGGCCAGCCCAACCTAAGAGGAGCGATGGGGGGCTAAATTTCAGAAGAAGATTTGTTAAGCGAGTTTGCTAAAACGAAAAATGAGGGCTATGCCTCGGACTGATGCTGGGCCTGGGTCAGACTGACATAGTAAGCATAGACTTCCTCAACTTCGGTTTCCCCCTTTTTTACCGGGGGGATGTTAGTCCGTAGGTGCTGTAACTGGTCGGGATTCAGCAGCAGGCGGTTGATTTGAGCGCGTAAATCCGCCGCATTGTTGAGTTCAAACAGCAGGCCGCTTTTTTCGTGTTCGATCATTTCGGCCATGCCACCCAGATTGGTGGCAATCACCGGCAGACCGGCACTGAAAGCCTCCAAAATAACCAGCGGACTGTTTTCATACCAGCGCGATGGGACAATGAGGACATCAAAACTTGACAAAATTTCGCCCACCTGGGCCAGATGATAACGACCATGCCAGCTAATCGCGGGATAATTCTCGGTCCGTTTTTTGAGTTTCCTGCTGAAATCGAGCGCTTCTTTGTCTGGCCCCCAGATGTCCAGGCTAATGTTTGCGCCGGTATCCAGCAGCGGCAGCACGGCATCAATGATGAGGTCCAGCCCTTTGTGAACCTTAATCTGGCCGATAAAGCCCAGGCGCAGTGGTTTTGGCGCGGGTTCTCCCGGATCGGGCGCGGTTCGATGAGCGGGAATCAGGTTCAGGCCGTGACGAACCAGACGGAAATGGGAGGTCTCAAAACCATATTGGGTGAAGGTCTTGATAAGGAATTGGGACGGGCTAATCACCAGATCAACGGCATCCAGCGCCCGCTGCAAAATTTCTCGGCGGCGGGCAATCGCTTCCTGTTCGGCTTCGGCCAGGGGCATTTGATGCGCAATCGACCAGAAAATGTTCATCAGGACGGGTGCGGCTTTGGCCGGTAAACGAAAACGGCGCTTTTCTTCCAAAATGCAGCGGGCGCATTTGGCATCATTTTCCGGCCCAATACACAATTCGTCGTTGGGGTGCAGCAGGTTCAGGCGCGAACACATAAACCAGTATTCGGTTAATGTCACCACGATGGGGATGCCTGCCGCCTTCACCGTATTGATGACCTGTGCGCCTAATAAGTAGCCACTAATCATGTGAACCAGATCAAATTGACCCCGGTTCAGGATGTCACTCAGGGTTTCAGCAATTAGCGGGTAGTCATACAGGTTGCGGAAATAGTCGCCCGCTTTCACATTATAGGAAATTTGATGGACGACAAAACCGGCTTCCTGACGGGTTTCAAGCTGGAATTCCGGCGCGGTCAGACTGCCAATCGTGAACACTTCAACATAGTGTCCATGCGCGACCAGCCATTTAACGATTCGCTCCGCCACCCGTTCGGCTCCCGCGTAATGGGTCGGTGGAAAGCCGTGAACTGCAATTAAAACACGCACTGTAAATGACCTCGCTAAATCTGACTAGGCAATCCGTGACCGCAGGCGGCGCGTAATAAAACCCACCATTTGGGATTGTTCTTCCGGCGAGAAAGCTCCAGTAAACCACACAAACGATCCGTAAAAAAGGGCGGCGATGGCGGCGATCAGGAAAAAGTTCCAATCGCGGAGGAGATAGATTATCAACCCCATTAAGACACCGCCCACCGCGATCCGGGCCAGCCGGTTAAAACCTAATCCCGCCCCAAAATGATGCCGGAACAAGAAATAAAACTGGACGGCTCCCA
>DATALK010000676.1:0-3114 GCA_036261085.1 Phototrophicaceae bacterium
TAGCAAAAGCACGAAACCATGCGTCATTATGCAAACACGAGAATACTTGCCAGCACCAGTCTATCCCGCCATAATATATTCATCCTTGACTCAATAATCCTGAATTGAATCATACATGCCCAAAATCTTCATTTCCTACCGCCGCGCCGACAGCGCCACCATTACCGGGCGTATTTATGACCGATTGGTATCAGCTTTTGGCGAAACGAATGTTTTTAAAGATAGCTATGGCATTCAGATAGGAGAGGATTTTCGAGGCAAAATTCGAGAGCAAATTGCCACATGCGATGTTGTGTTGATTATCATTGGTCCAGTATGGCTCAATATAACTGAAACTGGGGATCCAAACCAGCGACGACTAGATAATCCTGGTGACTGGGTTCGAGTTGAAGTTGAAACTGCTTTGCAGCGTGATAAAGTCATGGCGATTCCGATACTGGTCGGCAACGCATCCATGCCACGTCCTGATGATCTGCCGGTTTCGCTGCGGGAATTGGCGTTTAAAAGTGCCGCTGTCGTGCGTGATAACCCTGATTTCAACCGCGATGTAAGCAGGATCATTCGCTTTTTAGACGGATTGCAAGTAAGTAGCGGACTACAAACAGCTACTTTCGATGCCCCCCAAATCATTAAGACTAGTCCAAAACCATTGGCGGAGGAACTCGATTCAATTAAATTTATTCCAAAACTGTTCATTAGCTACCGAAGCCTTGACTCCGCCAAAGTAGATGCACTTGTTGCACGATTAAAGACACAAAAACAACCGGATGGAACGCCGCGTTACCAGCTTTGGCAGGATAAAACCAGTATTCCTGCTGGACAAGATTGGTGGAAAGCCATTGTCCAGGCTATTATTAAATGTGACATATTTGTTTTTATGATTTCCAGTGAGTCGGCACAAAATGTGAACTGCCGAGCAGAACTGAGTTACGCCCGCAAACGCAATCGTCCCATTATTCCTCTTGTGTTGGAAGGTGAGTTTGTTTATAACGCTGTAACCGCTAAAAATGACATTACTTTTTGGGAACACCTTCCACTAGAACTGACCAATGGGCGCTTCCAATTCATGTTTTACGAGGGGGGTTCTTTTGTCAACCAACTCGACCAAGCAATAAATCGATTACAAAGTTTGGGACTGCGCGATATTCCTGCACCCGAACCGCCTGACCCCCGCCATGCTAATGATGCTACCAACGATATCAGCTTGATTTACGATCAGGCGTGTGATTATGCTGGCCGGTTGGAATTTGCAACAGCAGAGCAGTTATTCCAACGTCTTATAGATTGGCACGATCCATTATTTGCTAACGATGCCTATGAATGGATTGTATTGCTGCGCAGTTATGAACAAATGGTGAGGCTAGACGAAAAACCCAACACACGTTACCAGATTAACCGTCTTTGGCCGAACTATATTAAACAGTTTCCTAAGCCGTTTACACCGCTTTTCGACCCAAAAGACCTTAGAAGCCGATATGGAGGTGGGGTAAATTCAAGCCCACAAGAATCAGAGATAAAAATACCATCCCGACCCGGAACGACGATTCTTTCATCTGCACCAAAATCTTTAGTCAAACCTCGCAGTTTTGATTTCCTACCTGCACCGTTTGCCTGGATCGACATCCCCGGCACTATTGGCAAAAATTGGCGAGGTGAGCCATACAAAATCGCTAAATATCCAGTGACCAACGCGCAGTTTCGGTTATTCATCGAAGCGGGTGGCTACAGCGAACGCCAGTGGTGGACAGATGCCGGATGGGA
Organism: Phototrophicaceae bacterium; assembly: GCA_036261085.1. Taxonomy (GTDB): domain Bacteria; phylum Chloroflexota; class Anaerolineae; order Aggregatilineales; family Phototrophicaceae; genus CFX2. The sequence continues at coordinate 1,762 of DATALK010000676.1, forward strand.
AGCCAAAACAAAAGGATGGGATCGGAAGGATACCAACTGGGTCGAGACGAACCTTCCCTGGACGCAACCGCGTCACTGGACAAATGCGAAGTTTAACATCGACGAGCAGCCGGTTGTTGGTGTGTCGTGGTATGAGGCGGTAGCCTTCTGCCTGTGGTTAAGCGATATGACCGGCGAAAAAATTATGCTGCCGACGGAAGACCAGTGGCAGTACGCGGCGCAGGGCGACGATAGGCGAGTCTATCCCTGGGGGAATGAATGGGATCGCTCGAATTGTAATAATAATGTTAGTAGTGGTGGGATGTTCAGTTTTTTGCAGCAAAAAGAAGTACCAGGGCAGGGACAGCAAACCACACCAGTAATCGCTTATCAAGGCCGGGGCGACAGCCCGTTTGGCGTTGTGGACATGGCGGGTAATGTGTGGGAGTGGTGTTTGACAGACTATGAACAACGGACGAATGAATTTAATACTATCTCTAATAGGCGGGTACTGCGGGGCGGTTCATGGTACTTCAGCCTTACCAACCTCTTTGGCTGCGCCTACCGCGATGGGAACAATCCTCATGATTGGTCCTACGACTGGGGTTTCCGCCTCGCCCGCTTAGATTAGATTAATCGCCACCCAAATCTACCTCGGCGGCCCTTCAATAATGCGTTCGCGCATGGCTTCCAGCGGCCAGTGACCCCAATCACCGCCGAACATTTGCGGCATCAGGTGTTCCAGCCACCAGTTGGCCCCTGCCGCTTCGAACTGCGCCGCCCGTTTCGCCCATTGCGCGTGGCTTTCGTTCGCGCCGCGAATGCCGCGATACACCACATCATACGCGCCGGTCATACCCTGCTTTTCCCGCTCATCGCGGATAAACGCGGCGGCTTCGGAAAACTCCTGTAACTCGCCCACGCCGCCGGGACTAAACAGCGCAAACAGGCCATCCCACCGGGCGGCGCGGCGCATTGGTTTTTTGTGCGGCCAGTAGGCGGCAATCCACACCGGAATGCGCGGCTGCTGTACCGGCGCGGGGATAAAGCGCGTGTCCTTCACCTGATAGTGCTGCCCGTTGTAGTTGAAGGTTTCCCCCGTCCATAAGCCCGCCAGCACGTCCAGCCCTTCATCCAGCATCGTCCCGCGCCGCACGGGATCGCGTTCTTCGCCCAGGTTTTCCCACTCATCGGCGCGCCCGCTGCCCAGGCCCGCGCCGAAAATCAGCCGCCCGCCGCTGAGATGGTCGAGCGATACCGTTTCGCGCGCCAGCTTCCAGGGTCGGCGGCGCGGAATGGGCGTCACCAGCGCACCGATTTTCACCCGGTTCGGGGTCATGGCAATCGCCGCCAGCGCCACCCAGGGATCCACCG
>DATALK010000678.1:0-2219 GCA_036261085.1 Phototrophicaceae bacterium
GACCTGCCGCAGCTCACGAATCTTGACCAGGAAGTCGCTGAGCTGCTGACGCCGATTTTGCGGCGTGGCACGGCGCTGGAGGTGAACCACCGCCCGCAGCATGTCATGGACATGGTGCGGGAAATCGAGGCGCTGGTCGGGCAACTGGCCGGTAATGAGAGCTATGAGATGACGGCCAGCCTGGAACTGGACATGGAGGAAGTTGAGGACAGCGGCAGCACGGCCAAGCTGGGGCTGCGCCCAACGACCACGATGGCCGGTCAGGACGCCAAAGCGCGGCTGGAAGCCAAAGATATTTATAACCGAGCGCGGCGGGCCTGGGTGCAGGGCCGTTTTTTGCTGGGCGTGACCCAGTTTATGTTCATGAATGACTACTACATGCGCGCCCACGAAAACCGGCTGGAACTCGACCCGGTGGGGCGGCAAATGCTGCTGCGCGGCGCTCTGGAATATGACCACGAAATTGATTTCTGGTGGACACTGATGAGCGACGAAGACCGGCGTTGGGTGACGCTGCACACCGTGCGCAGCGAAAACGCCCCGGCGCGGGTGCGGGCGCTCTACCGGCTGGAAATGCTGCCGGACAGCGACCCGCCGCGCATCCCCATCGCGGTAGCACAGGCGCTGTCCGTCGAAACCAACGAGCAGGCCAAACGCGCCGCCATTCTGGTGTTAGGCACGCGGGCGCAGCGCGGTTTTGCCGGAGGCTCCAGCGGCACGTATGGCGTGGTGCGCAAACCTGCCAGCGGCTTAACCGGCAGTCTGCTGACGATGACCACGCGGATTGGCATCCAACTGGACACGCCCGAAGTCTGGCGGGAGGCGGTCTATACCCAGGATGTGGACGAACTGTTGGCGTATAACGCCCTGGACGCCACCTTGCCTGCCATTGCGGAACTGGCGGCGCGCACCATTGGGCGTGTCCGTTCGTTAGCCGCGCTGCGCGTGATCGCGGAAGCCCAGCGCCAGAATGAACCCGGCGCGCTGCGGGCGCTGGCCTTTGTGCGCGATGAAGCGCCATCGCTGCCGCCGGTAGTGAGCGCGCGCGGACGGTTGTATGCCTGGTTAGCCAACACCTGGCGGCGCATAACCGACAAGCCGCTGCACAATGTTTGGCGCTTTGTGTTCGCGCTCATTGGCGGCATGATCGCCATGGGAATGCACGTTTTTGTCACTTTCCGCAGCGAGGCCCTGTTCCACGCGGATCGCTGGGGGCGCACGATTTCCATTGGGCTGACCTTCGGCATGTTCGTGGCGATTCTGGCTTTTGTGGCCGGAGAGTTTTCAGCGCGGGTGCGCGGTTTCTGGCATTGGTGGGCGCGGCTGGCGCTCAGTACGATCACGGGTTTAATCTGGGGAACGTTCACCTGGGGCGCGTTTACATGGTTCTTCTTCAACTACACGCCCGATTGGGAAGTGATGGTGTTTGCGGGGGTGGGGCTGGCGGCAGGCTTTGTGCTGGCCGCGCTGCTGAATTTGCGCGGGTGGGCTGCCGTCGTGGTGACAACCATCGCCACCTATATTCCCCTCTACATCATGTATGACTTTTTCTGGAACGGCGTCCTCATGCTCCCGCTGCCATTTTCGGCAGCCGTTTTAAACAACCCCGTCGCCGTGTTGTATTACGACAATCCCGAACAGATTTTTACGGTGGCGCTGCCACTGGCGCTGCTGATTGCGCTCGGCGGTCACGCGCAGGCGGTCTGGCAGGACTTACGCGATTTATGGGTCTGGTTGAAGACGAGAACGAAGCCGACCCCCAAGCCGCCGGTAGCCATTGATCGCGGAGCAACGATCAAGTTTTCGTGAGATGAGATTATCCCCGACCTTTTGATAGGATCGGGGTAGAAAAAATCAGGCAGGATTTAACCCCACAAAAAGGTTTGACCAAGCGTGTCGTAAGTACCCATAATCTGAAATTGGGTGGTTGCGGTAGTGCCATCAGCAAATATGAAACTGAGTTCGCCTGTATCCTGGTTGGCGCTCCAGGTTTGAGAACTGATTACACTTCAATAACCCTATTTCTTGGCTGAACATCAAAAATGATGCCCGGCAATCTGTTCATTACACGCGCGCGTACAGCCGCCCGCCAAATTCCTCGACCAGTTTATTATCCAGGTCATCGGCATAAGCGGCCACCAGGCTGATGATACTATTCGCTTCCGGGCCATCCAGGCCCTGCACGGGACGCTCACTAAAAACGTAGACCACGTCCATAT
>DATALK010000003.1:0-1674 GCA_036261085.1 Phototrophicaceae bacterium
TGAAATTGGCTGGACACCCCTACCGGCCAATGATCCGTTTACCGCGCTCGTCTACAGTGTTAATGGCTTGCATGTCACCGATACAATGGTTGACGGCCACTGGCTGCTGCGGGATCGCCAGTGGTTAACTCTTGACTATGCGAATGCCGTCCAACGCCAGGGTGCCGATGTTCAAAGGCTGCTGGCGCGCCGGGAATAACAGTCATAAAAAGTCGAGGACGGGCAACTGGTACGCCCGTCCCCGTTCTTATTGCCCAGTCGCTTGCTGCACGCCCAACACTCCCAGGGAGACCAGCGCCGTCAGGACAACACTCCATACCAACCCGCCCACCGCCAACCACCAAAATAACCGACGCGGCGGGGCGTTCAGCGTCAAGCCAATGGCCGCGCCAATTTGTGCGCCGAATACAACCGGCGACATCAGCCCCAGGCCGATCACGCCGAAACGTTCCCAGACATCATAGAGGCGCGTTCCCGGCTGAATCACGGCGCGATTGCCAATCCGTTTCAGCAGCCATACGCGCAGCGGCCCGCCTAACAGTGTCATCACCGCCGCGCCGGACGCATAACTCAGCACTGTTGTCAGGATGACCACTACCGGCGACAATCCTAACGCCAGTCCCGCTGGAATGGACGGCCAGAAATACAACCACGCCAACCCGAAAACACTGATAATTTTAGGCAAATCCGCTGCTAAATCAACCACTGTTCATTCAACCGCTTATGCTAACCGGAAAATAGCCTGAACCGGTAGCGAGAAACCAGGCAGGACATCACCACCGGAAAGAACCTCAGTTTCGGTAAAAAACTGGCGATCATCTACCGTCAGCACCTCGACCAGCCGCTTGTCAGGATACACCAGCCACACCATCCGTGAACCATTTGCCAGATAATACGCCGCTTTATCCAACAACTTCTTGGGCGAATCCGTTGGGGATTGCACCTCGACCGCCAAATCCGGCATCTGTGGCACCGCGCCGCGCTTTACCACCGGCAGCAACCGTTCTTTGCTGGTAAATTCGGCATCCGGCAAACGGGCATTGTGTTCATCATCGGGAACACGACGGCGGACTTCAAAAGCCACTCGCCCCAAACCATGCTGGTCAACAAACAGGCGGAGAGCCAGGTAGAGATTACCAACGATTAAACTGTGTTCCTCAGTCGGCACTTTTTCCACAACCTCTCCGTTAATGAGTTCAAACAAACGACTGGTATTTTCAGGCCGGTTGATAAACGCCTCAAATTCGTCTACGGTATAAGATTGAGTTCGTGGAATTGCCATTCGGTAAACCTTTCACTCTGGTGTTTATTATACCATCCCGGCCCCGCAAAGTTTGATTTTCTCAATCACGCCAGATTTTCGGAACGAACCGGCATCAAATCCTTCAGCGCCCGATAGCCAATGACCTGAATTCCCTGATTGCGGATGTGGTCACGCAGCACCGGACTCAGGAATGCCTGGTAATCGGCCACCCGGCACCGCCAATCCGAACACAGCGCGCGCAGTTCGGGTGTATCCTGCGCCGGATGTAAATACAGGTGTCCGATCCCCACCGGCAGTGCGTCAAAAATGGCTTTTGCCACCTCCACCCGATCTTCGGAGTGATCTAAGGGCATCCCGGCAACATGATCGAGCAGCGGCACACCCTGCGCTTCCAATTCCTCGGCAAATTT
>DATALK010000004.1:0-3467 GCA_036261085.1 Phototrophicaceae bacterium
AGGTGCGCGGGTGGCTCGAACTGGCAACAACAATTCCAATCAGCCAGCCTATGAGGAGCGCGCCGAGACCCCACATCAGCAGCGTCGGGATATTCATGGAATTGCTGAAACCCATCACCAGGACGGGCAGTGCCGCCACCAAAGCCATGCTGATAGATGAGACATTAAGCATGGCATCACCCATCCGGTTTAGACGGCTTACTCGTGTTTCGGTTGCTTCGTTTATCATGCTGCTATCCACTCGGGTTTGAGCCTCCAACAATCAGCCGTTCATCTTCAAATAATTGGCTTAAGTTCAGGACAATGATCCGTTCACTGGTCATGCCCAGCATATAGGGCATGTGTTCAACCGGTTTAATTGCCGTCAGCGGAATCGGAATGACGCCGTTGACCTGGTGCGCCAGCAGGCCGATTTCCAGGTTATTGGCCCGGACAATGACCAGTTCACCAGGCGGGGCGCTTTCATTTTCGATGGTGATGTCAAAAAAGCGGCGTAAATCCATAACGGTGATGATACGTCCGCGCACGTTGATGACGCCGCGATAAAACGCCGGGACGCTGGGCATCTGGGCAATTTTGCTGAGGGCGCGGACCCCTCGCACCAGGGTGACTTCGACCCCATACTGTTCGCTGCCGAGGTTAAAAGTTAAGACTGAGCGGCTGTCCCCTGGCAGCGTGGATTTTTCTTTAACCGGGGCGGCATACTGGCGCGCACGCAAACGCAACCGTTCTTTTTCGGTGGTTTGCTGGCGATCCGCGTCGTCCCAGTCCAGACTTTTCCAGACCGTTTCCCAATCAATTGGATTTGAGTTTTTTGCCATACGGTGTTACGCAGGTTTAATATTTAGTTCAGTATACACCCTGGTGTTCGCTACGGCGATTGAAGGTTAAGTTAGATTTTGCATACCAATAATAATGGTTATATTGGACTTAATTGGACATACTCCTGAGTGCGTCGGATTACTAATCTAACAGATATAAATCGTTAGAAAGTGGCAGCGGCAGCCTGGTGCCGCTGTGCTTTTAAAGCATAAAAGTGGGGCATACCGATGGCAACCAATGGTGTTAATCAGAATGGACAGGAGACGGGGACGGAAACCGTCAAACGCGGGCTGGCGCAGATGTTAAAAGGCGGCGTGATTATGGACGTGGTGACGCCCGAAAACGCTAAAATCGCGGAAGATGCTGGTGCATCAGCGGTGATGGCGCTGGAACGGGTTCCGGCGGACATCCGCGCCCAGGGCGGTGTGGCGCGCATGAGTGACCCGGATATGATCGAACAGATTATGCAGTCGGTTACGATCCCGGTGATGGCAAAATGCCGTATCGGGCATTTTGTGGAAGCGCAAATTCTGGAAGCGCTGAGCATTGACTACATTGACGAAAGTGAAGTGCTGACCCCGGCAGACGAAGAACATCACATCAATAAACACAAGTTTAAGGTACCCTTTGTGTGCGGCTGCCGCAACCTGGGCGAAGCACTGCGGCGGGTGTCCGAAGGGGCGGCCATGATTCGCACCAAAGGCGAGGCCGGTACGGGGGATGTGGTGGAAGCCGTGCGCCACGCCCGCGCCGTTAACAGCGAAATTCGCCGTTTGACCTCGATGGATGCGGATGAACTGTTCGCTTATGCCAAGAATATTCAAGCGCCGTATGATCTCGTCATGGAAACGGCGCAGCTTGGGCGTTTGCCGGTAGTGAATTTTGCTGCTGGTGGCGTGGCTACGCCTGCCGATGCCGCGCTGATGATGCAGCTTGGCGTAGATGGCGTGTTTGTGGGATCGGGCATTTTCAAAAGCGGCGACCCCGCCAAACGGGCGAAAGCGATTGTGGAAGCCGTAACCCACTTTGATAATTCCGAAGTTCTGCTGAATGTCAGCCGGGCGCTTGGCGAGGCGATGGTTGGTATTAATGTCACCAGTCTGGCCGAAGGTGACAAAATCGCGCAGCGCGGTTGGTAAATCCTCAACGATTGCGTCAGTCTAGCCACCGCTTTTAACGGTGGCTATTTTATTGGTTTAATTCACTGCCTTGATAGGTCGTGGTTTACGCGCAGGCCCCTTGATCTGAGGCTTGGCTGCGGCGACTTGTTCAATTGCGCCTCTGGAATTAGCCAAAATGACTTTTTTGTTGGTACTTGAGATACGCTGGATTAGGACGAATCGCAGCATTAAGCCGATTGGCGGGGAATCAGTTGGCACGAACTGGTCAGTCGTTTAGCACTGATATCGGGATTTTCAATGCGGTCAAAGAGCAGGTGCGCCAGTTTAATACCAATATCACGCGGGTTTTGGGCAATAGTTGTGAGGGTGGGGCGCACCATTTGGGTTTCGGGAATATCGTCAAAACCCATCACGGCGACCTCTTCCGGCACCGCGTAACCGGCATCTTGCAGCGCCAGCATAATCCCAATCGCCATTAGATCATTAATCACCATCAATGCTGAGGGGATTTCCCCCGACTCAATCAGCGTGTGAGCGATTTTTTTGCCACCCTCCACCGTAAAATCGCCCGCATATGCAAAGCGTAAATCCGGCGTCAAACCAAAATCTGTCATGGCCCGCACAAACCCGTGCCGCCGCCGAGGGCCAGGGGGGTAATAATCCGGGACACCGACAAAACCGATGGTCTTATAACCCCGCTGCGCAATCAGCCAGCAGGTGGCCTCATAGGTGGCAACCTCATCATCAACATAAACCACATCAATTTGCGGATGGTCTATTTGTTCCGCCAGCACCGCTACCGGCGTCTGGGCTTGTTCCATAAAGTGACTCAGTTCGGCAGTCGTCAGATGAATCGGAACCATAATTGCGCCGTCCACACCACGCCGGAGTACGATGTCACAAAAATGTTTTTCGTTTTCGTAAATGTGATCGCTGTTAGCAATCAGCACTTCATAATCACGCTGGCGGGCCACATCCTGGATGGCGCGGGTCAGGGGGTGATAGAAGCCGTTAGAAATATCAGCAATCAGCAGGGCAATCATCTGGGTGCGCTGCGTTCGCAAGCTGCGTGCGACCACATTGGGGCGATAGCCTAAGGCGTCAATCGCCGCCTGCACCCGCTGCCGGGTTTCGTCGCTGATCGGAACGGTGGTGTCGTTCTGGTTCAGCACCCGCGAAACGGTAGGCTGGGAAACTCCCGCGAGTTTGGCGACATCGCGCATGGTGGGCAGCTTGGATTTCATAGAAGGTTTTGTGACCATTTTGTTAACAGTTCTCCCAGCCATAACCTGGAAATTCTAATTCAAAATTGATTGTTTCATCAAAGATTGCTTACTAATAATTGGTCATTATACACGTCCGTGAAAACATCTTTCAATAGCTGAATGTAACAAATAAGGCGTTGATCGGACTTGGATATTTCCCCCATTTGCTTGACAGATTTCTCGGAACATGTTTTAATACGATTGTCTGCATACGAATTCATAAAAATTCGAGACATGGGGAAGGAAATAAAGATTATTT
>DATALK010000006.1:0-2773 GCA_036261085.1 Phototrophicaceae bacterium
ATTCTGCGTTCGCAGGATGAAAGTTCAACCAACGTGCGTCTCATTGTTGAAAGCAAGGCCATCGTGCGCCGGGCATTCCAGGAAAAATCAGCGCGGGATGCGCTGGTGGAATTGATTAACACACCAACAACCACTTCGCGGATTCAGGATACGGCCCGCGAACAGCTTAAAACGCTGAAACAATCCAGCGAAGAAATAGGAACAGCAAACACCTTTGAATTTCTTGCTGAGGCAGAGGCCCCCTCTAAAATCAGCAAAGCATCTCCTAAATGGACGACAAACCCCTGGAATCCTGACCAGTTGGTCAGCTATTTTATGTTCATAACCACGATTGGTTCCGGTATCGCACTCGGCATTAATTGGCGACGGTTGGGCAAACCGGAATGGATGTGGCCGAGTATCGCGGGGGCCATTGTAATCCCAATCCTGGCATTCGGCTGGTTAGTGGGAATAGTCGGGTTGCAGTTGCCACAGACAATAGGGTTAGGGATAGGACTTTTGGGATTTGGGGCAAATTTTGGCTTTTTGTATGGGCTGTGGTATTTGCAGCGCGGAGCATACAAACGTTGGGCGGCTACCGGTGATTTTTCTGCTTACCCATACAATGTCAGAAAAGCTGCCGGAGTCGGGACGCTCATTGCCGTTAGCATCGCCGTCATTGCCAGCGGTTATGCCTTTTTTACGACCCGCCCCCTAACATTTCAAAACACTGAGTTGACCATTACCTACCCTTCTTCCTGGGCAGCTCAAAATAAGACCCAATTGTCTAACTGCCACACGGAGACCTTCGAGTGTATTTTATGGCTAACTGATGCGCGCTTTAGCTTCACAAGCATCATATTAGGAAAATTTGAGCTGGCTGAAATGATGTCAGCGGAAGAACTAGAGCAGAGATCGCGGGAAAATGTACTCGCGCAGGCTGAAGGAACTCTCATCTCGACTGATACGTTTCAGTTAGATGGTCTACCGGCTGCCCGTCGTTTCTATACTTCCGCGCCTTTATCATCAGGAGACGATTTCCGTTATGGGATGCAAATCCTGATTGTGCGCGATGCAACAGCTTACATAATTACGGTAGAGAGTCTCAACGAGGGCATTTTTCAGGAACACCGCCGCGATATAGATGATTTTGTGGCGGGCATTGATTTTACAACCTCCGAGTGAAGCAAAAGGTAATCGAGATTTTTTGCGGCCATAGTTAGAAACTATGGCCGCAATGTTCCCCATTTTATAATTGGGGAGAGGGGGCTGAATGAGCGGGGCGGCGAACGGATTACGCCCCTCGCCCCGCCCAATGCCCTACTCCCTGAAAACGCTATGACGAACCACCTCCTAAGGACACGGTCTCCGGCGTGTATGCCAGCAGTCCAATACTCAGCAGCAGCAGCGCCGCGCCCCCAATGGCCGCCCAGGAAAGCGTTTCACCAAATAACCACCACGTCAGCAGCGCCGCAACTACCGGGTCGAGCATACTCACAATACTGGCCGTCGTCGCCGGAACGGTGCGCAACCCCAAATGAAACAACCCGTAAGCCAGCGCGGTTGGAATCACCGCCAGATAGACAATTGCCAGCCAGACCTGAGGCGATTGGGGAACACTGATCCCGCTGGCCGCATTAAGCACTATCAAAGTGATTGACCCGGCGGCAAACATCATGGCGGTGGTTTGGAGCGGATGATAGTCGCGGTTGGCTAACAAACGGCCACCGAGGATCATGCCACCGTAAGTGGCCGCCGCCAGTCCGGCAAAACCCACCCCCAGCGGCAGATTGGTGTGCTGGGCCGCCGCGTCGTTTAAGCCCACCAGCAGGACACTACCCAGCAAAGCCGCTGCCAGCGCAGTTCCTAATCGGCCGGAAAACGACTCTAATTTTAAAACCACTGATAGGCCGCTAACGATAATCGGGGCCAGACAAATCGTCAGCAGCGTGGCAATGGTCACGCCGCAGTAGCGAATCGCGGCAAAGTAGCTGGCGTGGGAAACCGCGAGAATGACGCCCGTGAAGACCATCAGGCCCAGATCACGGCGCGGAATCTGAAACATTTTCCGGCCCACGGTGCGCCAGCCAACAACGATCAAAATCGGTGTTGCCAGCAGCGTTCGCATCAAATTGATGAACAGCGAATTGATGGTTTCCGTACTGTAGATGGATTGAGTCGCAATCCCAATCGTCCCCCAGAGCATGGCGGCGGTCACTACCGGCCACAATCCGGCGGATAAAAGACGTGTTTTTTGCATGAGTAAACGGCCTTTGCTGTCTGCAATCGTTAGAAAGATATGAAGTTGATGGATTTCCGTACTGGAAAACGATTAAGCAGGCCGGGGGCAGCACAAAACGACCTCAGCAGCCATCTGCCGGGTGGGGGGAAACTGCCGCCGTCCGTTGGCTTAACGGGCGGGTGGCGGTGGAGCGCTGGTATAAAAGGGGAAGTTCATGAGCAACTTTTCAGATGTTAGATGACCATACCCATTGTAAGAAAATGAGTAGGCTTTGTCAAAACTGCCGTAATTATTTATTTAGCAGTTAAGGCTAATTAATTATCCCAATCCGTTTTAGGAATAGGTTTAGCTCATCGAAGTCTAGTGGTATGGTACAGTATTCGCGGAAACCTGGTTGGTAGAGGTTAAACCAAGTGTAATCCGTTTTATCCCTGATGAGCATCACACCGTTAATCTCGTGGCCGACGCACAGCGCACCGAATAGGTAGCGGCCTGCGTTTTGAAAGATAAATCGCTTCTCGGCATTAACGAGAGGCGATTTTTGTTTTGTGG
>DATALK010000017.1:0-2115 GCA_036261085.1 Phototrophicaceae bacterium
CAGCTTATGAGTTCTTGAGGCAGTTTTGATGACCTTATCTCCCGCCATTCTCGGTATTACCACAGCGGTTCCAACGGCCCGCTACCCACAGGCGGACATTCTCGGCCATTTTCTGGAACTTCAAGGGCCGAACAACCGCCGTTCGCGGGCCATTCGCGCCATCTTCGAGCGGGCCGGGGTTGGCTACCGTCACATGATCGCGCGTGAAGGTTACTTCGCCACCAGGCGCACCACTCAGGAACGAAATGATCTTTATATGGCCGAAGCCGTGCCGTTGGGTGAACAGGCGATCCGCGCCAGCCTCGCCCAGCACGGTTATCAACCGGAAGATATTGATGATTTCTTCGTTGTTTCCTGTACCGGCTTTAACATCCCCGGCCTTGATCTGCATCTGGCGGGGCGATTGGGAATGCGACCAGACTTAAATCGAACCTGTATCCTCGGCATGGGCTGTTACGGTGCGTTTCCCGCGCTGCGCCGTGCCCGCGAAACTGTCTCACATTCCGAGCGTCTGGCGCTGGTACTGACCCTGGAACTCTGTTCGCTCCACATGCAATCTGACAATACGGCTGAAAATATTGTGTCTTCCGCCCTGTTCTCCGATGGCGCGGCGGTAGTCCTGGTTGGCAATCAGACAGCTTCCCGCGCCCAAAATCCTGGCCCTAAAATCGTGGATATGGCAACCCACTGTGATTACCAAACCCTGGACCACATGGCCTTTACCGTCACCGATCAGGGTTTTCGGATGTATCTCTCCAGTTATGTGCCAGATTTACTCGCCGCCAATGTGGCAACCTTTGTAGACCGTTTGCTTGCGCACAACCAGTTGCAGCGCCAGGATATTCGTTTCTGGGGAATTCACCCCGGCAGCACCAAAATTGTAGATTATGTTCAATCGCGTCTGGGATTAAATGACGAGCAGGTTAAAACCTCCCATCAAATCCTCTACAACTATGGCAACATGTCCTCCGCCACAATTCTCTTTGTCCTCGAACAGATTCAACGCTGCGAACAGCCCCAACCCGGCGATTACGGGGTACTACTGGCCTTTGGCCCCGGCCTGACGATGGAGAGCCTGCTCGTCCGCTGGTAAAATAGTCCTACCCTTGTGAAACTTTACACAATATTCACATAATCCTAACATTTCCCCTACGCTATTTGGGCTTATTACGGACGATAATTGTATTGACGGAATTATATAGGATTTTGTCCTGTTGTTTATTCTACACATAAGATGTAGAATATAGACTAGCAATCCAGTCTACTGTTCAGCGGCAATTACTGCTCAATGGGATAGGTGTAAAAACCTGGGGGGTATGCACGATGAACGGTTTCGGCATGGACATTCTGTAGACCTGGAGGTAAATACGTGCTTAGAGTACGCTGGTTATTCGTTTTATTATCGTGCCTGCTAGTAATTTTGGTTACTGGTGGCGTTTTCGCTCAGGAAGCAACGGAAACGGTGCAACCCGAAGCGACGGAAGCGGCAACCGTCCTACCGCCCACAGAAGTTCCCACCGAGATTCCAACCGAAGTACCGCCAGTGGTGACAACTGAACCCACAGCGGAAATCACTCCAGTAGTAACGGCTGAAACCACCGCCGAAGCGACCCTACCGGTTGAGATCACACCCATTGTTTCCCCAACCGCCCCCGCCCTGCCGCCAGAACCGATTCTGGCCCTGCTGACACGCGCGATGTTTGATAATGGCGACGTGTCGGCCTGGACATTAGGCGCCAATTGGTTCGTCATCCCGAACGAAACGGGGATGGGCTTACAGATCGCCAATGCCGCCGACAGCCTGCAACTCGTGCAGGGGCCATTCTACAACGCGGCGGCGCAGGTTGACCTCCGGCTGACCGGTGGGAGCATTCACCTGAGTCTGCGGCAGAGCGACGTTGGCGCTTATAGTGTCGCCTTAGACGCTGCCGGACAACTGACGCTGTACCGGGCGGACGTTCCTGTCCAATCGGTCACGCTGGCGCTGCCCGCGACCCCCTGGCAAACGCTGCGCCTGTCAGCGATGCAGGACATTATCCGTGTTGCGGTTAATGGCACCGAAGTTTTTGCGTGGCAAGATGTCGCGCCGTTGCCACCCGGATTTGCCAAAATTGC
>DATALK010000021.1:0-4279 GCA_036261085.1 Phototrophicaceae bacterium
TCCTCAAACGCAAATGGCATTCTGGCCTCCCGTTTTATTTGGCAAAACGCTGCGCCGAACGAATACGGGCCTTCGCGGCCTCTTGCTCCCGATTTTTGGGCGGCGCGGTGGTTTCTAAGGCGTTCAGGAGTTTGCTGGCCGCCGCCGTGATTTCATCCACAGCGGCAGCAAAGGCGGTTTCGTTGGCTTTTGACGGCTGATTGAAGCCGCTCACCTTCCGCACAAACTGCAAAGCGGCAGCGCGAATTTCGTCTTCGGTTACGGGCGGTTCAAAGTTGTAGAGGGGTTTGATATTGCGGCACATGGCTTTTTCCTCGCTTGGGATTACTGCCGGACGGTTTCGTAACGCAGCGCTACCACGCCGCCTTTAAACGGAGTGGCTTCCAGCAGCTTCAGATGACGCTGATCGTCGAGGCCAGCGAACAATGGTCTGCCACGCCCCAACATGACCGGGTTAACGTTAATCCGATATTCGTCAATCAGGTTCAACCGCATCATGGCTTGGGCCAGCGTGGGACTGCCGAGCAGCCACAAGTTCTTGCCGGGCTGCTGTTTGATCTTCTCAATTTCCGGCCCGAGGTTGTCTCGAATGAGCAGCGTTTTGTCCCCACCGGCCATCAACGTCCGCGACACGACAATTTTGGTGGCGTTTTCGTACCAGCGCGCGTGGTTTTTATCCCCCTCGCCAGCGGTGGGGTCAGCCAGCACTGTCGGCCAATAACCCTGCATCATCTGATACGTCACGCGGCCATAAATGGCGGCATCGGTGGTGGCGTGTAAACTGTGAGCGTATTTTTCCACTTCCTCGTTGTAAACAATCCAATCCATTTCGCCGTTTGGCCCCGCCACCAAACCATCCAAGCTGACATGAATGAGGAAGATGATTTTTCTCATACGAGCGCTCCTTACCAGTATATCTGATTCCCGGCGGCCACTTAGAGTAAACTAAAATAAAAATTTACAAGATCAGTAAAACCAACCGCAGTATAGCGAAATTTGAGGCAGAAGCAAGAATAAATTTTCTATACAGGAGTGGTGAATGTCGAGAGTATAAAAAACATTTGGACAAGGGGTTTAAAAATTCAGTTCTGAACCGCCAAGCCGCCAAGAGCACCAAGCCAGAAGGAAAATTTGAACCACCGTCCCATTGGGAGGCGACACTCTAACACCGAGTTCACAGAGAAAATACAGAAAAAGGCGAACTCTTTAACTCGATAGATATTACACTCTGGATTATCAAACAGATTCTTAATCATCATCACAATTACCAAACTTTTCATACAACATGGGATATTCGTTTTTAATATCCTCATCTGGAATGAATTCCCCGATTAATGTCTTCTTTCTGCTGTAATCAACTAGAGGCATTTCATTTCCTGTTTTTAGTAAGTAGGCCTCTTGAGCTACTGCTAATAAACGTCCATCTAGCGCAGCCTCTCTATCGTTTATTTTATCTGCCAATATATCTGGGTTAATAATTGTGCTTTCAAAAACATTCTTGCCTTGGGCAATAAGCCAATAACAAAAATCATCAAAAACATCATCAGAACAGCCACAGGCGATTATCGCTGCTGCATCCCATAAATTTGCCTTATGGGCTTCCAAGTTAGCCTCCTTTAGTATTTTTTCGAAAGCTAATATTTCGTTACTTGAAAGCTTTTGAAGCTGATCTAATAATACACTTATTTGGGTGCTTATTACTCCGTTACTTAGTCTGTGGGATTCTTCGATAAAATCCCAAAATTCGGCCACATCCATTTTTATTCCCTCTCTTTGATCGTTTCCATAACAAACGGCAGAAAGAGCATGGTAAGGGGCTTCAGCATGTCTATTCTATGAACCAAGGGGATTGTTTTAGAACTAAACCAGACTCTTTGGGACGGATTTATCTGCCAAAACCGGCTTCACGAAATTGAACTTAAAATGGGGCAGTTCATGAACTGCCCCTGACACAAGAGTATCGAGCTTATTTAACCGAGAAATCAGCGCTGACCAGGGCGGACGCGCCTAATTCCAGCGCACGCGGATCGGGCGACGAACCGCCCACCCACACCCGAAAGACGCCCGGCTCCAGTTGGGCCTGGCCGTTGTCGTCAATGAACCGCATCTGATCGGCTTCAACCGTGAAATTCAGGGATTGGGTTTCACCGGCGTCCAGCGCCACCCGTTGGAACGCCACCAGTTTGTAGCGCGGCACAATCGTACTGGCTTCCAGGTCACGGAGATACACCTGCACCACCTCTTCCGCCGCCCGGTCTCCGGCGTTGGTCACATTGATCGACAGGTGGAGGGGCTGCCCAGCGGAAACGGAGGCTGCTGACAGCGCCAGATTATCATAATGGAATGTGGTGTAACTCAAGCCAAAACCGAACGGGAACTGCGCTCTGGCTTTCATGTAACGGTATGTGCGCCCGACCATCGCATAATCACCAAAGGGCGGCAGATGTTCTTCAGTGTAGGGAATCGTGAACGGCAGCTTGCCCGACGGCGCAAAATCGCCAAAGAGCAGATCAGCAATCGCCTCCCCGCCCGACTGTCCCGGATACCAGGCGTAAATAATCGCATCCACCAGATCCGCCAGTTCACCCAACGCAATGGGACTGCCGCCAAACAGCACCAGAACAATCGGCTTACCACTCGCGGCCAGCTTTTTAACATAGTCAATCTGCGCCTGCGGCAGCGCAATTTGCAACCGGTCACCGGCGGCGTCTGACAGCGGCACGGCTCCGGCTTCGCCTTCCAGCCAGGGCGACAACCCCATCGCCGCAATCGTTACATCCGCACCGGCAGACGAGAAAACCGACCAGGACTGCGGATTCACATCAGGATGGTTGATCGTTGTGCCGAGATGATAGCCGAGATGAATACCTGACGGCAGCCGCCGAGAAAGCCCTTCCAGCAGCGTCGCCATCTCGTTATTAAAACCATGATACGTACCATACAACACATCCACTGACGCCGCGTTTGGCCCGGTCACAAACACCGTGCGCACGTCCTCTTTCAGCGGCAGGATGCCATTGTTCTTCAGCAGCACCAGCGACTTGGTGGCCGCTTCATACGCCAATTCGCGGTGCGCCGGGCAGTCAATCACGGCTTCGGTGATCGTGGCATACGGCACGCGCTCATCGGGGTCAAACTGGCCGAGTTTAAAGCGGGTTCCCAACACATAAAACAGTGCGTTATCAATGTCGGCTTCGGTTATCAAACCGCGTTCGACGGCCTGCGGGAGTTTGCTGTATTCCTGCCCACATTCGAGGTTACAACCCTGTTTAATTGCCAGGGCCGCCGATTCAGCGCCATCCTGGGTCACTTTGTGCTGCGTGTGGAAGTTGCTGACCGCGCCGCAGTCCGACACAATATGGCCGTCAAAACCCCAGTCCTCGCGCAAAATGCGGAACAATTCCGTATGGGCGCAGCATGGCTCGCCGTTCACGCGGTTATAAGCGCCCATCACGGTTTCAACGTGCGCGATTTGCACCAGTTTTTGGAAAGCGGGCAAATAGGTATCGTACAAATCGCGGGGCGTTACCTCAACGTTATCGCTGTACCGTGTGCCTTCCGGCCCGCTGTGAACCGCGTAATGTTTGGCGCAGGCGGCAGTTTTGAGATAACGCGGATCATCGCCTTGCAGCCCTTGCACGAAGGCCACGCCCAGTTCGCCAGTCAGATAGGGGTCTTCGCCATAGGTTTCCTGGCCCCGGCCCCAGCGCGGATCACGGAAAATATTAATATTGGGCGACCACAAATTTAAACCCTGATTCATCAAAGAAGTCTTAAACCGCCGCAAAGCCGCATGATATTTGGCACGCGCTTCATCGGAAATCGCCGTAGCAATCCGGTGAATCAGTTCAGGACTCCAGGTGGCGGCCATGCCAATCGCCTGCGGAAAAACGGTGGCATTACCCTGTCCGGCCACCCCATGTAAACCCTCACTCCACTGGTTATAGGCCGGAATATCCAACCGGGGAATACCCGCCGCTTCATTTTTGAGCAGACCAACTTTTTCTTTTAATGACAGGCGGCTGATTAAATCCTGCACCCGCTCCGGTAGTGAGGCCTCAGGATTACGAAAAAGCGGAAGATCAGACACGAGCAAACTCCTTCAAAAATGATTTTGATTCATTCGACATCCTGCAACCGCCAACCTTCACCAAACGTCAAAGACCTAATGTGAGCGTTCTCAGGATAATGGCCGCAACAAGGTGTCGCTTACAACTATAACACGACTCCGGCAGCTTGATGAGACACACTACCCGGTTAAGGGCAAGCCGCAGCCAAT
>DATALK010000046.1:0-1740 GCA_036261085.1 Phototrophicaceae bacterium
CTGCTGCCGGGGGGCCGCCTGCGCCGGGATTCGGTTTCGATCAATGGCCGCCCCGAAACGCTGCCCGATATTAACCTCAATATCGGCTTTTTTGGCGCGCGCGGGGTGTCGTTTGAAGCGGGCATCTCTGAAATTGGGCAGGAAGAGGCCGACATCAAACAGGTACTCATTCCGCGCTGTTTTCTGCCGGTGATTGTGGCCGATGGCAGCAAATGGGGACAAATTGCGCCCTACACCTATTTACCGGCTAAAGAGGTGTCCCACATCATCACCAGCGATTTAGCGCCGCGCGAGATGGTGGAGCAGTTCCGCGCCGCTGGAACCATTGTGGAAACGGTGAAGGTCAACGAGCCGAGTTAAAAAGTGTCTTCGGTTGACAATAGCTTTCAAGGAAGTTATAAATAGTTACAGAACGAAAGCAAACGAAAACAAGTGGGAACAGGTTCGCCATTCAAAAGGATATTGTACGGACACGCTATATCGTGTCCGTACAGTAAACACACTCGAAAAGATTGGATTACAACCAGGATTTATTCTTCATGACTTCAAAACACGTTATTGCCGTTGATCTCGGCGCAGAATCCGGGCGCGTGATGCGTATCGGGTTTGATGGCGAACGCCTGCACCTGGAAGAGGTGCACCGCTTCCCCAATATGGCGGTGATGGTGGGCGGCACGCTGCATTGGGATGTGCTGCGCCTGTGGCACGAAATCACTACCGGCATCAAGCTGGCGGGAGAAGCGGCCTCGATTGGCGTGGATACCTGGGGGGTGGATTTTGGCCTGCTGGATCGGGACGGCCACCTGCTGGCGAACCCGGTGCATTACCGTGACGCCCGCACCAACGACATGATGGAATGGGTGTTTGAGCGCGTTCCCCGGCGCGAAGTGTTTGAACGCACCGGCATCCAGTTCATGCAGTTGAACACGCTGTATCAAATCGCCAGCCTGGTCAAAAACCAGAGTCCGGTACTGGAAAACGCAGCGCTGTTCCTGACCATCCCCGATTTGCTGAACTACTGGTTAAGCGGCGCGCGAGTCAGTGAGTTCACCATCGCCACCACCACGCAGTTTTACAATCCGCGCGCCCAGGGTTGGGATACCGAACTACTGGAACGAATTGGCGTACCGACACGCATTCTGCCGGAAATTGTGCCGTCCGGCACACGGCTGGGGGATTACAACGGCATACCGGTGATTGCCACCGCCGGTCACGATACCGGCAGCGCCGTCGCCGCCGTCCCCACGATCACCCAGAATTACGCCTATCTGAGCAGCGGAACCTGGAGTTTGCTCGGTCTGGAACTGGACAACCCGGTGATTAACGAGGCGGCTTATACTGCCAATATGACCAATGAAGGCGGCGTGGAGGGTAAGTTTCGCTTTTTGCGCAACATCACGGGCATGTGGCTGGTGCAGCAAAGCCGCCAGACCTGGCAAGAACAAACCGGAAAAACCTTTGAATATGCCGAATTGGCGGCCCTCGCCGAAGCCGCCGCGCCGTTCCGCTCCTTGGTTGATCCCGACGATAATGATTTCATGGCTCCGGGGGACATGCCAAGCCGGGTTCGGAAATTCTGCGAACGCACCGGCCAACCGCAACCGGAAACCCCCGGTCAGGTCACGCGGGCGATTTACGAAAGTCTGGCGCTAAAATACCGCCATGCGCTGGAGCAGCAAATCGCAGTTTCCGGCCAAACCGTTGAGCGGCTGCACATCATCGGCGGCGGGTCACGCAATG
>DATALK010000052.1:0-3031 GCA_036261085.1 Phototrophicaceae bacterium
ACTATTCCCCAGTGGTACCGGGATTTACCGGCGGCTTAATCCTGGAGCTGGCTCACTGGATGCGCCAGAGGCAGGGACTCCAGCCAGGTTTGGGTTTGGCGGGGTGTCCGAAAATGCAGGATATGCAGGTGGGCATATTCCGGCGCTTGCAGTTTTGCCGGGTAGACCTGCCGGTGTTTGGGGTAAGATTTGAGCGCCCACAGCAGAATTGAATCGCTGCTGAGCAGGGAACGGAGATTTTCGCGGTTGCCGTTCCAAAGTTCCTGGCGGGTGATGATCCGCCGCAGAGTGCGCCGAACGAGCCGCCCCAGAATAAGTGGCAGCGCATAATCCAGCCAGATTAAGGTGTCGGCCTGCGGCCAGATAAGGTCTTGGGTTTTGTTGTAGTTGCCGTCTATGACCCAGCGTTCACCGCTGATGGCTGCCGCCGCCCGCGCACGAAAGCTGTCGGGGGATGCTTGCACCCAGTCCGGCTCCCAGAACAAGGCGTCCAGTTCAATCTGGGGGTAATCCAGGCGGGCCGCAACCTGCCGGGCCAGGGTCGTTTTGCCGCTGCCAGTCACGCCCACAATCGCAATTCGTTGGTAAATCATCCCGTCACTCCCCAATTTTAGGGGGCTATTTTAGCAGGCAGCGGCGGTATAATAGAAATTGATTTAGCCACCGTTGGGGTTGAGTCTATGTCCAATCCAAACGAATCCATTCTGCGTGTTGAGACCGGTATTCCGTTCGCAGCCCCCATCCAATGGCAACTTCACAGCCTGAATCAGCCGTTGGACTATCTGGTCAAACCCAGCCGCCAGTATGAACACCCCTTTCTGGCCTGGGAAACCGTGCGGAAAGTGCGCAATCCGTTTTTCGACAACGGCACGGGGTTTGAAGGTTATCTGATTGGCCGCTGCGGCTCATCTGATGAAGCGCTGGCCGTGATTTTGAGTCTGACACAGGGGATGCTGGAAAATATTACGCGGCTGCACCGCTCCGACTACCGCTTTCAATCACGCCTGATGAAAACGCTGACCGGCGAATTATACGACCCCAAGGCCATGTATGAATGGTCTGGGCAGTTTGGTGCGGCGCTGGCTCGACTGCGCAGCAACCTGCATCAGAACCACGAGGCCGACGTTTTCCACGCCGAAACCTACCGCATTGTTGACCGGCTGCCGATGATTGTTTACCACGAGAGTGAGACCGCCATTGACCAGCAGTACGAGATTGGGCATTGCAGCGCCAGCGGCGCGCGTCTGCATGTGGGTCTCGGTGATGTTAAACCCACCCAACAGGAAGCGTGGTTGGTGGCGCAGTATATCGGGCGCTTCGGTCATCCGCTGGTACGCCAGTTCTTGCGTTGGGTTTACGCTTGACCGTTCTACGGGTTCGACGTAGAGTTAAACTAATATTCGTGTTTATCATCGGGGAGTTTCTTAGATGAGAAAATTTATCATTGTTTTGATTCTGCTGGTGCTGACTGCCGGTACGACCCTGGCGCAGGACGCTACACCGCTGGAATTTGACACACTGATTGAGGGCGAATTAGATAATTCGACCTTTGAGATTGAGTATGTTTTTGAAGGTGCAGCGGGGGAGTTTGTATTAATTGAAATGCTGCCTGCTCCGGGCACTTATGACCTTGATCCGGCGCTGGTGCTGCTGGATGCTGACGGTGAGCAAATCGCCAACAGCGATAGTTTTGATGGTTGGGACGCGCTGGTGGTGGCCGAATTACCCGATGATGGCGAGTATACTGTCCTGGCGACCCGTTCCGGCGGCACGACAGGGGACACCGAAGGTGATTATGTGCTGCGGGCGCGGTTCGTCGAACCGTTGACTTCCGGCACGAGCTTCGAAGCGACAATTTATTCTGATATGGGAAAAGCCATCCCCGAACGCGCGATCCTTTACCCCCAGGAAGATGGCGCGATGCAGATTACGTTTAATCAGGAAGTCGGCGAATTATTTGCCAGCCTGAAATTCTTCGACTGGCAAACCGGCGACGAGGGCAGCACACTGTTTAGCCTGGACAACTCATCGGGCCTGGGCCGAGCGACTTTTGCGCTGCCCGTGGAAAGCGAAACTTTCTACGTGCTGTCGGTTGATAAAGCCCTGTTCTCGTTTTCCTTTGGCAAAGATGAGTCTACCACCGTGAAGATTACGGTAGAGTAGCGGATATTCTTTGCCACCTGCGGATAAGATTAAAAATAGTACGGACACGATAGATCGTGTCCGTACTACTACCCCCAAAAACAGTTTAGAAGGCGATGATGGGTACATTATTTGTAGTGCCAACCCCCATTGGCAACCTGGAAGACATTACCTTGCGGGCGCTGCGCGTGTTAAAGGAAGTCGCCCTCATCGCCGCTGAGGACACCCGCACGACGCGCGTGTTACTCGACCACTACGCCATCACCACGCCGCTGACCAGCTACCACGAACATAACAAACTCACCAAGCTGGATGCCGTGTTCGCAGCGCTGGCCGGGGGCGATGTGGCGCTGGTTTCCGACGCGGGAATGCCGGGAATTTCCGACCCCGGTTATGAATTGGTGCGCGAGGCGTTAGCGCGGGGGTATCGGGTCGAGCCGCTGCCGGGGGCGAACGCGCTGCTTCCGGCGCTGGTCGGGTCAGGGCTGCCGACGGACAGTTTTGTGTACCTGGGATTTTTGCCGCGCAAACACAAGGCGCTGCTGGATTTTCTGGCGGAATTGGCCGATGAGCTGCGCACGATGATCGCCTACGAAAGCCCCAACCGGCTGACCGATACGTTAGAAGCGGTGGCGCAGGTCTTGGGTGAACAGCGTCCGGTGTGTGTGGCGCGGGAACTGAGCAAAAAGTTCGAGGAATTCCGGCGCGGGAGTGTGAGCGAAGTTCTCGCGCACTTTCGGGAGACGCCGCCGCGCGGGGAAATTACGCTGGTCATTGGCGGCAAACCGCCGGAAACGCGGGAAAAAGGGGACGAAACGCGTGTGCGTTCCGCGCTGGAGTTACGCCTGAAGGCGGGCGAACCGCTCAGCCGCGCGGCGCGGGCAATTGC
>DATALK010000071.1:0-4451 GCA_036261085.1 Phototrophicaceae bacterium
CACTGCAAAAATATTTCAACACCGAAGGCGACCCCGGCGATCTGGAAGTATTGGGCGTTCACCGCGCGCAGCTTAAGTTGCCGCTGGGGAATGGCCCGGTGACGCTGCATCGCGTGGAAACGCAGTCAAGTTAGCCGCTAGAGCGTGTTTGAAAATTAAGGGCCGCACCTCACCCCCGGCCCCCTCGCCACGTTGTGGAGAGGGGGTGCAAAACGGCTCACAACAGGCATTAAAATCCCCTCGTTCTGAACAAAAAGCCAAAAACTACCCGTTCGGCAGCGTCAGCGGTATGGTAATGACCCCTGCTGCGCCTTCCAACATCAGCCGTTGGCTGAAGCGCGCCATCTGTTCGGGCGGATAAGGCATCCGGTTTTCCAGCCACCAGGTGATGAGCGCCAGTTCCGCACCGGCGAGGTAATTCGCCAGTACTTCTATCGGAATCGTCAATTGGGACGGCGGCAGGCGTTTTAGCGCTTTAAAGATGTGACCGGCCAGATAATCCCGAATATTCCGGGCGACGCCGCTGGCCCCCTGACCGGTCAGAATAATGCGGTACAAATCGGCGTTAGCCGCCACATGCTGGAACATCAGCCGGATGGTCTGAATATTAGTTTTGCCGCCCAGGACATCCCCCTGCATCAGCGGTTCGAGCTGCCGCACCAGATCATCAAACGTTTCTTTCAGCGCATCAAACAGCAGTTCGGGCTTGCCGCCGGGATAATGCAGGTAAAAGGTTGCCCGCCGCAGATCGGCGCGATCCGTGATTTCCTGAATGGTAATGTCCTCGTAGTTCTTTTCCAGAACCAGGGCAATAATCGCTTCCCGTAAGGCTTTCCGCGTGCGCCGCACCCGGCGATCTACTTTTTCTCCAGTGATATTCATTGACATTTGTCCATTAAAGTACGTTTCGCTCATTTTGCTACTTGATCGTCTGCCCACTTCGATTATGCTGGAAAACGTACACAGTGTCAATAAACGCACGGCTTGTGCGCTAAAAAGGAGCTTGTCCATGAACCCCACGACCCGACCCACCGCCCTGATTACCGGCGCTTCCAGTGGCATTGGTTATGAACTCGCCTGGGTTTTGGCCCGTGAAGGCCATGATCTGGTGCTGGTGGCCCGCAGCGAAAACCGGCTGAACGAGCTGGCGCGCGATATTCAGGCTAAACATCAAGTTTGTGTGAAAGTGCTGCCGCAAGACCTGGCGCAGCCGTCCGCGCCACCGGCCATTTTTGAACAGGTGCGGCGCGACGGCCTGACGATAGAGGTACTGGTGAACAACGCCGGTTTTGGCAATTATGGCCCCTTCTGGGAAACGGATACCCAAACCGAACTGGACGAATTGCAGGTGAATATGGTGGCGCTGACCCACCTGACCAAATTATTTTTGCCGGGGATGCGGGCGCGGGGACGTGGTAAAATCATGAATGTGGCTTCAACAGGCGCGTTTCAGCCGGGGCCGTTGATGGCGGTTTACTGCGCGAGTAAAGCCTATGTTCTATCGTTTTCGGAAGCGTTGGCGACGGAGTTGCAGGGCAGCGGGGTCACTGTGACCACCCTGTGTCCAGGACTGACCGAAAGCCGTTTCCATCAGAATGCAGAGATGGACAAAGGCGTGCGCATTTTACACGGCAGTTGGATGACCTCTAAACAGGTGGCCGAAATGGGCTATCGCGCGTTGGTACGCGGCCAAATGACGATTGTCACCGGTTGGCAAAACCGGCTGCTGGCGCTGACCCCCCGCCTGCTCCCACGCGGGCTGACAACGCGCGTGGTGCTAAATATGATGGCGCGGGATGCGCGCTAAGGATTTAAAACTCGTAGGGGCGGAACTTGTCGGTAGCACCATAGAATAGTGTGGTCACGATTTTAAAATCTGACCTCATCCCCCGGCCCCCTCTCCACAGTGTGGCGATGGGGTTCAAAACGGTTCACAAAAGGCATTGAAGTCCCCTCTCCATTGAATGGAGAGGGGATTTAGGGGTGAGGTTGGTCAGAAAAGCACTCACCACCCGATAAAAACCGACTGATCTTTAAGGAACGATAACGATGAGCAAAGCGGCCAAGACCGTCTACATTCTGCACGGCGATGATGACTTCAGTCTGGGGCAGGAAGTCACCAGCCTGCGCGCCAAAATGGGTGATGACCTGAACACCAGCGAATTTGACGGCCAAACGGCCAGCGCGCCGGAAGTCCTCAACGCCGTCTGTTCGTACCCGTTTTTGTCGGATAAACGGCTGGTCATGGTCAAAGGAATGCTGGCCTGGATTACCCGCAAAGGCGCGGGGGAAACCGGCAAAAAAATGGTGGAACAGCTTACACAAGCGCTGCCCAATCTGCCGGAGTGGGCGCGGTTGGTCTTCATCGAACGCGGCACATTGGCCGAAAGCAACCGCGTTTTAAAGCTGGTCAAAGAGCTGCCCAACGGCTACGAAAAGGCGTTTGCCGCACCTAAAGACGCGACAGGCTGGATTCTCAAACAGGCGCGCGAAGTTTATGGCGTGGAGATTCAACCGGCGGCGGCTGTTGCGCTGGCAACCGTCACCCAAAACGATCTGTTCCGCGCCGATAATGAGCTGGTCAAGCTGGCAAGTTATGTCGGCCCGGAACACCCGATCACCGAAGATGATGTGGCGCTGCTAACACCGTATGTCGCCGAAACCAAAGTATTTGATATGGTGGACGCGATGGCCGAAGGCCGCGCCGAACCCGCCCTGAAAATGCTGCACCAACTGCTGGATGAACAGGACGAAGACCCGTTCCGGCTGTACGGTATGATCGTGCGGCAGTTCCGGCTGCTGCTGACCGCCAAAGAATACCTGGCGCTGGGCGGTTCGCCGGGACAGATGGCCGACGCGCTCAAAATCCACAAATTTGTGGCGCAAAAACTCAGCCAGCAGTCGCGCGCGCTGGCGCTGCCCCAACTGGAAAAAATTTACCGCACCCTGCTGGAGACCGACATCCGCATGAAAACCGGGCGCATCGAACCAGCGCTGGCGCTGGATTTGCTGGTGGCAGGATTGGCGAAATAACCTGAAACTTTCCCGCTCCATATGCGTATATTTTATTGAAACGCACGTAAATGAGGAGGGAAGCTCATGGGTTTGATCGTTTTTCTCATTCTGGCGGTGTTGGCCGTAATTGTGTTGGGCGGTCTGGTTAAATTCAGCGTCGGCCTGCTCATCGCGCTGCTGGTGTGGATGCTGGCCGGGATGTTCGCCGGACGGCTGCTTCGAGGCCGGGGCTATGGCCCCCTGGGCGACATTCTGCTCGGTCTGATCGGCGGCGCGGTGGGCAGTTTTGTCCTGCGGTTGGTCGGTCTGGGATGGGTTGATAACATTGTGCTGGTTGGTGATGTGCTGGTCGGGGTCATCGGGGCGGTGATTGTGGTCTATCTGGTGCGGCTGATCGGCAACAAACGCTTTGCCAGTTAAAAACGCGGCCTGGGGTTTACGCACTTTTACGAATGAACATGGAGAATACGCGGACGGACACCCCGTTGGGTGTCCCTACGAAAACCATATTCGTAGGGACGGGCCATTGCCCGTCCGCCGCCTTTCTCCTGAGTAGAGAGGTATCTGTCTACGGCCCCGGTATCAGCGTTTGTATCTGTGTGCCGTTGTCGTTCACGCTCTCTACTGCCCACCCCTCTAACCCGCTGCTTGAGCGGATTTTCCACCACGTCAAGCCTTCGGCGAATCGCGGGCCATCCAACAGTGTCACCAACACGCCTGCCGGAAGTTTCCCCAAAATCTCAAAACTCGTGCCAGGGCCAAAGCGCATATTCAATTGATCGCCCTGTGTGGTGTTCACGGTTGCCAACCGGCCCACCGCCAGGAAACTGGTCACGACGGGGGTGGCATTTTGAAGCTGCCCCGGCGACACCTGGGCCGAGACAGGAGTTGGCAAAGGCGTCGCGCCGGGAGCATAAATTGGCTCGGCTAACTGCGCCCAAGCGGGTAAAGCGGCTTGCGCCGTTACTGCTGTTGTGTCTGTGTTGCCCGCCCAGGCAATGACCGGCGCGGCATTGGACGCGCTCGTCCAGACCGGAATCCCGGCGTCCAGACCGTCGCGGGTGTTGACATAAACCAGCGTGGTCGCGCCCGGTGTAAACGTGTCCGTTGTGTAGATAAAACCATCCGGCACACCCGCCACAGCGTTGATGGTCACTGTCGAGGGCAGCGTCCCCACCGCGTTACCATCCCGCCGCAGGATGCGCCACTGGCCGCTAGGGTCGCCGTTCACGAGGATTAGTTCGCCGTTCTGGATGAAACGCGGCGAATACAGGGTTTCTTCGGGGGCATTGTAAAAGGGGAATCGCGTGCCCTGGAACGGATCATAAATATGAAGGGCGTTGGCTTGGAAAAATGTGAATTCAGCGCTATGGTTTGTCAGCCGCACCAGATAGACCACAATCACCGCCCCGATGACCCCGACCAGCACATCACCA
>DATALK010000083.1:0-4778 GCA_036261085.1 Phototrophicaceae bacterium
GCAATTCCCATCGGTATCTACTCCGCCACGCACCAATACTCTGCCGGTGACATGATTTTATCCACGCTGGCGTTCCTGGGGTTATCAATTCCCGGCTTCCTGCTGGCCCTCATCTGACTACCGGGTTCAGGGCCGCGCGAACGACATATTTGTTGATGACCTTTTTTTCTTGGAGACCTTTGGCGCGGGCTGTGACCACATACTGCTGATTCAGCGCGTCGAGCATCCCATTACGCATAATCCGCATAATCTGGGCAGTACTGGCTAACCCCAGGATGATGGCGGCGGGCCAGAGGTGCATAAAGTAGTCCCAGGCTTTCGCCAGACTCAGCGGCGCGTTGATAAATTCGTTAGAGACCTCGCCGGTGATGTCCAGCCCCAAGCCGATGCCCCCGATATATAGCCAGATGAGGGCCAGCAGGAAGCCGGGAATTGATAACCCCAGGAACGCCAGCGTGGATAAAATCATGTCACCGGCAGAGTATTGGTGCGTGGCGGAGTAGATACCGATGGGAATTGCCAGCACCAGCATGACCAGAATGGAAATGCCGCCGACCAGTACGGTATACCACACGCGGTCTTGAATCAGCGGCCAGACGTCCGTTGACCACTCATACGAATACCCAAAATCGCCGCGCGGAAAGCCGGATACCCACTTGACATACTGGTTGAGGAAGGGTTCGTTCAGCCCATACCTCTGCCGCAGTAGTTCGGCCTGTTCAGTAGACATGCCCCCGCCGCTGGTGCCCTGAACGGCTTGCAGTGTGGTGAGATAATCTCCCTGCGGCAGCTGGATAATCACAAACGAGATAAAAGAGACAGCGATCATCATCGGAATCATGCCGAGTAGACGCCGAATAATATAAGTTAACATCAGTCTTTTCCTCAAACGGGTCTAGCGGGACAACGGTGCGGGAGGGTTGGGGCAATCCGTTCGGATTGCCCCAACAAGGACAACGTTGTGCGCTTATTTATTCGCGTCGCCGTCCGAGAAGTAGAAGTGTGATGGGTCGAGCGTGCCGGGGGTCATGACGAGCCAGTCCGCGATATGGACTTCGGCCACATTCATGAAGTTGTTCTTAACAACTACCGGCTGCGGGACCATCCCAACCGTGCCAATAGACCACAGTTTTTCCGTAGACATCCGCACCAGTTCTTTCGAGATTTCGAGCTGGCGGGCCGGGTCAACGGTGACTTTGTATTCGTCATACAGCGCATGGGCAGCCTTAAATTCATCGGTGGGTTCCAGACCGTCTTTACCGCCGGTTTTGTAATAAGTACCAAAGGCGGGGGCCATCCACGAACGTTCGTCAAAGGGGAAGAAGTAGATTGGGTCAATCATCGGGATCAGACCCCGATCCGTCGTCCAGGTTGAAACCATGACTTCGTTGCCACCGGCCTTCGGCCAGAAGACGTCACGGGTTTCAATTTCGACTTTGCTCTTGATACCGACTTCGTCCCACATCTGGGAGATCAGTTCCATCGCGTCCGCGACGCCAGGGAAAGTGGCCGAAGTTTCAATCAGGAGGAAAATTTCCGAACCGTCAGCAAATGTATAGTAGCCGTCGTCGCCCTTCTTCAGGCCAATTTCATCCAGCAGGGCTTTGGCCTGTTCGGGGTCAAATTCGCCGTTGGCGTTTTCGAGTTCAGGAATGTAATAGGGCGATTCCGGCACAACGGTTTCCGTGCGGGGGACACCCTGGCCGAGGAAGGCAATGTCATTGACCGTTTCGCGGTTGATGGCAATTGACATCGCTTGACGGAAGCGGAAGTCCTGGAATAGTTCGCGGTAGTTATCTTCGGGGTAGCTCATATTGAACCACAGCGTCGCGGCAGAAGCCATCGCCTGCGGCCACAGCAGCATTTTGTAGTTGCCTTTTTCCGCATTTTCCTGGTAGACGGGATACTGCGCCAGGTCAATGGCGCGATCCTGCATACTGATTTCGCCCGCGATACCCATGACGTTCACACCGGCGACATCTTCCACCATATGGAAGTAGATTTCGTCAATGTAGGGGAGCTGGTTGCCTTCGGCATCAGTTTTCCAGTAGTAAGGATTGCGTTCGGCGACCATCAGGGTGGTACCGGGTTCGTACTGGCTGATGCGCCAGGGCATCATCACCGGGCGTTCGACGTTGTAGTCGGTTGCCATCGCCTCGAACTGTTCGTAGGTGGCATCCTTGTTAAACGCCGGATGGTATTGTTCCAGGTAGTGTTTGGGCGCAAAGACGCCAAAACGCTCAAAGCCCAGCGGCCACTGAACGCCATGGAAGGCCAGACCAACCCCTTCGGCCAAACCGTTGGGGGCCGAGAATTTCATCGTCAGAGTGGTGTCGTCGCCCTTAATGAGTTCGGTCAGGGTTGTCCATTCCGTATGAACAGCGGCGGTAATATTGGTGTCATTTTCGATGTTTTCCCACCAGAAAATGATGTCATCAACAGTGAAAGGCGCGCCATCCGACCACTTCAGGCCCTTGCGCAGATGCAGCGTCAGTTCTGTGCCATCGTCGTTCCACTCCCAGGCTTCGGCCAGGCCGGGTTGAATGGGGTCGGACGGGTTACGCGGCCAGCGCAGAATGGGATCATAAACCAGGCGGCCAAAGCAGTGGTAGTCATTGACACCGCGCCAACCACGATGCCAGACGCCGCCGTAAACGCCAATGCTGTCTTCGGCTTCGACGACCAGTGGATTTTCTGGCAGTCGTTCCGCGACGGGCGGCAGTTCCCCAGCGGTCACTTTTTCGGCCAGCATGGGTGCTTCTTGATAAGTTTTATCCTGGGCAAGAGTGGGCACAACCGCCAGTGCGGTGAGCAGGACAAGAATGAGGATAGAAAGAGAGAGACGCTTATTAAACATTGTTAAACTCCTATTGCGAGATAATTTTATTACCGTGCTTATCAGTTCAATTCGGGAATAACTGGATAGTTATCGCCGGTAGTCGCCTCCTTTCAATTCAGGTTAGGGTTAGCGCTAACCTGAGACCCCGTATCTTGCTCTTGCAATCTATTTCGTGTTATACTGCGCTTGAGTTAACGCTAACTCGGTCTTACATAAACTTAAATGTGGTTTGCGAGAGTTAGCGCTAACGCACAATCATTTTTAGTGTATAAACTTTTTTTGTGTTTGTCAAACAAGTCGTAGCCGGGTTATTCGGGTATTTTGTCCCAATCGTTGAACTGGAGCGATGGAATTATGGTTAAGCGACAGCGGCGGGCGACCCTGGAAGATGTGGCCCGCGAAGCTGGGGTTTCAACGATGACGGTGTCGCGGGTGGTGAACAATACCGGGCGCATCAGTGAAGACACCCGGCGGCATGTCCGCGAGGTGATTGCCCGTCTGGATTATCGTCCCAGCCGCGCGGCCAGGGCGTTAGTGACACGGCAAACGTTGATGATCGCGGTGGTTGTTCCTGATGTTACCAATCCCTACTTTGCTGAGATTATTAAAGGGGCAGAGGATGTGGCCTGGGAACATGGTTATGGGGTTTTACTGGCAAATACCAATGAGAGTCAGGCGCGAGAAGCCGCAGTTTTGAATCAGCTTGAAGAGACGACGGCCGATGGGTTGATTGTGGTCAGTTCGCGGCTGCCGGAAAATATTCTGCTGCCGCTGCTGGAACGGTGGCGGGCAGTGGTGGTGGTCAATCGTCAGGTGCCACCCCATCTGGCCGCAGTCGTTCGGAGCCGATTTGAATATGGACATCGTTCCATCCTGGCGGCGCGCTATTTGTTTGAAAGCGGGCGGCGGCGGATTGGCTACCTGCGCCTGAAACGTCCCGGTGTGGAAACCCCGCTCGAAGTGTTTATGGCGGAACTGGCAGCCGTCGGGGGGGAGGTGCGCGAGGAATGGTATCGAACCTGCTTGCCCAGTTGGGAGGCGGGCTACGGCGCGGCCAAAGACCTGCTGGCGCAGCATCCCGAACTGGACGCCATTGTGGGCGGTAATGATCTGGTGGGTTTGGGGGCGATGCGGGCGGCCATCGAAGCCGGACGGCACATTCCCGCTGATCTGGCAATTACCGGCAGCGATGATATTTTGATGTCGCGGGAGGTGACACCGCCGCTGACGACTTTCACCGTTTCCAAATATGAGATTGGAACGGTGGCAACGCGGTTGCTGCTGCAACGCATCGCGGGCGATACCGAATATCATGAATATCTGTTTGATGAGGAACTCGTCGTGCGCGGCACGACCTAGTTTAAAAGTACAAAACCAAAGGGAAAAAACAGATGGCTGATTTATTTGATAAACGCTATTTCAGACCAGGTTTGGATGCGGTGGCGCACCGGCTGTACCAGCAGGTGGCCGATTTGCCGCTGATCTGTCCACATGGGCATGTTGATCCGCGCTTGTTTGCCAATCCCGATTATCAATTTGGGACGCCGGTGGATCTGCTCATCATCCCCGATCATTACATCTTCCGTATGTTGTATTCGCAGGGCATCCAACTGGAAGAACTGGGGATTCCTCGTAAGGATGGCAGCGCGGTGGAAGCCGATCATCGCAAAATCTGGCAAACGGTGTGCGATCACTGGTATGTGTTTCGTGGCACACCTACCGGCGTCTGGCTGCGCGATGAGCTGACGGGCGTGTTTGGCATCCAACAAAAAATTAATTCAGAGAATGCCCAAAGTATCTATGATGCGATTGCTGAAAAACTGAGCAGCCCGGAATTTCGTCCGCGCCGTCTGTTTGACCGCTTTAAAATTGAGGTGCTGGCGACCACCGATGCTGCTACCGATCAATTGGAACAGCATCAAGCTATTCGCGCGTCGGA
>DATALK010000086.1:0-2058 GCA_036261085.1 Phototrophicaceae bacterium
ACAATTCATGGCCCTGGGCGAATTTAAGAATCTGGCCGAGGGACGGGAAATGCTGAGCCGCAGCGCCGAAACCGTCACCTATGAACCGCAGAATGTGGCCGCCTGGGAAGAGCAATACGGGCGGTTTCAATCGGTGCTGACCGCTCATTAGACGGTCAGTCTTAAGCCGGGCCGCTACGTTGTTGTTAGCGCGCTAAAGGTTAAGATCGCAGTTCCAAAGCACCCAGAAAAAACACGTTTATTGGTAGATGAGGAATTTAAGACGATGACCTTTCACTTGCACTGGCCGACAATCTCCCCCGCCGCGATTCAACAGCCGTTTGGTGTCAACTGGACGGGAAGCCCAACCTTCTATACCGGCGCAGGACTGCCCGGTCACGAAGGCATTGATATTACCGCGCCCGAAGGGGCTGAAGTTTATGCCTGCGCCGATGGTGTAGTAACACGGATGACAATGGCCGATACCGGCAGCGAACAAACCAATCCATATGGCACACAAGTACGGATTATCCATCAAACCGATGATGGTGAGTATCTCACTACCTACGCCCATTTGCAGCGGGTGCGCGACGGTTTAGCGGTGGGCGCACCCGTGAAAGCCGGAGAAGTGATTGGCTACGTGGGCAGCACCGGCAAGACGCACGGCGGGCAGCATCTGCACCTGATGCTGAAAAAACGCGGGGCCAGCGCCGCCGGTGAAACGCCGTTCCCGAAAGACATTCTCGACCCAACGCCGTTTTTACAACCACCGGGAAGTCTTGCCACGTTAACCGTTGAAGCGCAAGGGGCACAACTGCCACCGCCGCCGCTGGCAACCGCTTACAATGGGCGCTATTGGCGACAAACCAACGAGGCCCAGTTTCGGGCGCGCTGGGGGTGGGTCAAACTGGTAGACGGCAAGCGCTATCTGAATGTGATCGCCATGCCAAATGCGCCCTACAGCAGTCCCCAGCAGCGCAAAAACGCGCCGGGAACCCAGCATGTTGAAAATGCGATTCGGTATCTCAATCCGCAGGATGAACCCAACGGCACGCCACGCTACTGGCCCTTCCCGAAAAAATTTTACTTCTGCAACATCTTCGTCGGCGATGCAACCCGGCTACTGTACTGCGAAGCGCCCAATAACCCGGCCAATACGACGGTGACCCATCTGCTCAATTGGCTAAAAACCCAGGGGCCAGCTACCGGCTGGCGACCAGCGGCCAATGGCAAAGAAGCGCAGGAATGGGTCAACAATGGTTTTGTGGCGGTGATGATCTGGTGTCAGGGAACGGCCAGTGACCATTCGGCGCTGGTCAGGCCGGGGCGCGGCTTTGTTGATCGCAAGGGGTTTTTCTGGCCGCGTGTCGCCCAGGCCGGAGCGATTGTCACCATGAACGGCGATTCGTACCAGACGTTTCGCGGCAATTCAACCAAACCGCGTGACCGCATCTTCTGGTTTTTGCATGAATAAATATTCTCACGGGGCAGTTCACGAACTGCCCCGACGGAGCCAATCTTTTAAAGTCATAGAGACATGGCGCTGCCGTGTCCCACAGAAAGAACGGAAAAACACAGCATGACCGACATCCTAACCTCATTAACGGAACTCACCCAAAACCTCGGCCAGCCCCATCTGGATTATGTGATTATCGGCGAGGGCAATACGTCCTGCTGCGCCGATGAAAGCTCGTTCTGGGTGAAAGCCAGCGGCCAGCAAATGCGCACCATCGAACCCAACGGCTTTGTGCAGATGCGGTTTGAACCCATCCTGGCGATGCTCGACGATGCAACCGCCGACGGCAACACCCAAAAAGCCACCATGCAAGCGGCAAAAGTAGACCCATCCTCCCCGCTTGCGCCTTCGGTAGAAGCCGGTTTTCACGGGATGCTGCTGCACGAATGCCAAGTGACGTATATTGCCCACACCCACCCCACCGCCGTGAACACGGTGTTATGCAGTCCGCGCGCCCAGGATTTTGCGGCCAACCGGCAGTTCCCGGATGAGTGTGTGCTGTGTGGGCCAGCGTCCGTGTTTATGCCGTATGTTGACCCCGGCCTGCCGCTGGCACGGGTTAT
>DATALK010000104.1:0-4472 GCA_036261085.1 Phototrophicaceae bacterium
CGGTGATACGCCCCTTTCAGCAGTGTCACCATCCGGCCCACCATCCAACCATGCTCAATATTGTTCAAGGCAAACTCGTGGACATCGGGATGAATGACATTCTCCAGTGCATTGATGGCGCTCACCGCCACAAATCTATTACTGTGCCTTGCCAGATCAAACAGGAAAGTATGGTTCAGCGGAAAAGGGGTATTTCTGAAAATTGCCAGATACCGACGCAATCGTTCCACATTGGTTTCCGCAATTAAATCCTCCACCGCCTGGTGCAATTCATCTGTCGAAGCCTGCCGTCCCCATGCGGCATAAAATGCTAGTCCACGACGGCTCGGCTGCATCTGGAGAAGCTGTTTGACCTCGCTATATGAAAGCTGGGGGTCGGGTTCGCGCTGACGATGAGCAGATCGAGAATGCTGGTCAAGATAATCCAAGACGGCGATGACCGGAGGATTATTCTCGCGCCGCAGTTGTTCGATGAGTTTGGCCGCTTCGATTTTCCCGATTTTCTGCTCCAGCGCGAACACCAGATAATCATCAATCTCATAAGTATCCTCACCAACGACAAATTCTTCCCCTTGCGTCAGCAAATGAGCGCCCAGTTCCGCAAGTACCCAACAAAAGCCCTCCGCCCCATCCAGATCAATGATTATTTTTGCCAGGGCAAAATCGCTGAAACCGGGGATGGAGCGGAATTTATTGAGCAGCACCTCACGCGCCTCAATGTCGCCCTGCCGCGCAAAACATGCTACTAAATTATACATCTGGTAACTATCATTGCCGCCATCGGCAGCCGGTAGCTGGCTTAAACGGGTCAGAATGGCCTCGCGGTAGAAATCAATGTCGTTCGTTGCCTGGATGATCTCAAACAGGTAAGGGGCGCGGCTGTCCTCAACATACCCATCAAAGATAAAATCATGGAAACAGGCGTTAAGCAAGGGGTCACGGTAGGAGGTATCATAGTTCCGCTTGACCAACAGGAACGCGCGGCCAAGCCCAATGTGGAGCGCATGAGCAAAATCGGCGGTGGGCATAAACCCCTTTCCGGGTGCTAAACAGGCAAAAAAAACGCCCCGCGAGGCGGGGCGTTAGATTGGTCGGGTGTGGAGCTTCTAAAATTTATTTAATAAATTCTTTTGGCTTGCTCCACACCAAACTTTAAATTTCTAACTGTCAGTATATGAACATTCAAATGGGGAGTCAACTACCCTCTTTCGAGTTTTACGCACCCCCTGACGCTGTTCTAAATTCAATTATCGCTAGTTCCAGAAAACACAAATGCCCCGTCAATTGTGAAGAGTTTGTTAAAACGGTGTGATTTTTTCATAAGCATTAACCAACCGTTGTTTATTAACATTATTACGCAAAATAAATCAATCTTCTTTAAGCTGAAATCACTAACGAACCAGTCGGCAAGTTCGTACAAACTACACAAAGATTTTGCGGTTTCAGATTCTCCGATAATGACATGGATGGGGTGCGTTCGAAGAGAATCGCCGAAAAAAGAGGCCAAGTCTTTTAACCTGGCCTCACTTCTTTAGCGACTAACGCTGGAAACTTACGATGTTAATCCCAACGCCTGCTGACCTAAGGGACTCTGCGGCGGATAATCGCTGGAGATAATTTCGACCATCGTCCCCTCCGCCGCCCAATCATACAGCAGTTTGGCATTATCATTCTGGGACATCACACAGCCAAACGTATATTGAGAACCAACATTCCCGCCACCCAGGTACGCGCCGTTGGGCAGCAGCACCGCGCCATGAAAGCCGTTCATCAAACCGGCCTGGACTTCATACACGCCCATAAACCAGTACATCTCCCACTCGCCGCAGCCCGCGTTACTGCACAGGGTATAACTGCTGCCGCGCGCTACCGGGTTGTGACCCAGAATCTGGAATGTGCCCGATGCGGTGGGATATTCCGACAGACCGGAGGAAATCAACCAGTTAAAAACCGGTTGACCGTTTTCAAAAGCCACCAACGATTGGGTATCCAGGTTAACCACGATGCGTTTATTGGGAACCGGCGGCAAGGGTGAGGTTACATCCCGCGACGGCAAAGTGATAACCTGGCCGGGAGACAGGACATTTAAGTCCTTGCCCTCATTGGCGGACGCGATCAGGTTATAAGGAATGCCCGTTTTGCGGGAAATGCGATACGCCGTATCTCCGGCCACCACTTCATAAGTGCCGGGGCGATAATGAATGCGCAGCATTACCGTTTCCGCCTGGGTTTGAATGGCCTCCCGCAGTTGGTCGCGGGTTTCGCTGGCATCCAGATAACGCAAATCGCCCGAAGGATTTAACGACTGATTCTGCGCCTGGATAAACGCGCCAAGCGTATCGGGCCGCAGACTTAAACCGTCAGCAGTCACTTCCAGCCAGGAAGCAAAGACCTCCGGCGTCGTTGACCAGGCGACGGTTTCATCCTTGTAGGGATCATAGCCGAGCAAACTCGGCGGCTGTTTAACCACCGCGCGCGCTGCTTCCAGATAGGGTTCCGGGTCAGCGGCCAACGGCGGCAGCGTGGACATCAACAAATCCACCCGCCCCAGGCGCACCACCGTCACCGGGTCGCGCACCAGCCGATCAACCATCTGCGGCACGTCCAACATCCGGCCATCCCGTCCGGCCACCCCCACAACCTCACCGTCTTTCCATTCGTAGCCAGCATTAAAGGGCGGGAAATCCGTCTGGGCCGTGAGATCAAGCAAATAATTCTGCGCGACAGTCAGATCAACACGTACCACCGGCAGAATTTCGTAGCCCATCGGCATCCCGGACAGGCCCACGCTGCGGGCCGCCTCAGCAACCTGCTTCGTATCCAACTGCATCCCTAATTCAGCCGGGGTCGCCGTCCAGGAGCGACTGCCGTCCAGCAGGCGAATTTGCAGGCGGGTCGTCCAAGCGTCTAATAAAGCCGCTTCCGCTTCGGGGATGGTTTTATCACCCAGGTTGACGCCGAGCGCCCACACATTCGGGAAAATGCGGCCTTCCACTACATGCGAACCCGCGAACAGCAGCGCCAGCACCCCGACAGCCATGAGCAGTCCCAACCGCACCCGTGACGCATGAAAGGCGTACCACAGCGCATCCCGCGCAATTAATTGAACGCGCTGCCACCGGTCAGAGCTGCCGGGCAACGCGACCTGCGCCTTCTGAACAAAACGGTTAAAACCTTCCTGTACCGAACCCCGGCGGCTCTTTCGCGCCTGATGCCGCTCCCGCGCGCTGGTTTTGCGTTTCGACTTTGGCTCGTACACGTCCATGATGGTTTCTCAATAAAACTCAAATGGGTAACATAAAATCCAGACGGCGCAACCCACCGTCCGTTAACGTTATCCTAGCACATTTTTACGATCTTCGGAGTTGAGTGTCAATCCGCCAGCAGTTCTAACACCGCCAGCAGAGGCCGGTGATCAGAACCGACGGGCTGGCCGACCTGCGCCTGAATCGCGCGGAAATGATCGCTGTGCCAGATGTAATCCAGCCGCAACAGCGGGGGCAAAAATGACGGTAGACCGCGCGCCGTACTGACCGGCCAGCTTCCGCCCCAGCCGCGCCCGACTTCGCGAAACGAATCATGCAGATGGTTCGCCAGCTGGCGATAAGTGGGACTGGCCGCACTGGTGTTAAAATCGCCAGCCGCGATAAAAGGATAGGGTTCGTCCTGGAACTGGTTGAGCAGGTAGTCAATCTGGCAGTTCCGCAGCCGGTCATCATAACCCAGAATGACTTTCAGATAATAATTTTCAACCGGCAGGAGGCGCGGGCGGCTCCGCACCGGCCAGGCCAGTTGCAGGTTATAAACGGCGATTTTCTGGCCGTCCACGTCCAACACCAGCCGCATTAAGGTCGGCGTCTCTGCACCAGGCGCATCCAGTTCTGCCTGTGACACAATCGGATACCGCGACAGCACCATACTGGCCGCCCAGTGCCGGGTTTCCGGGTAACCGGAATGATAGGGATAGACCTCGGTCAGGTGTGCCAGCGTCTCGCGGGCATATTCCGGCGTGATTTCTTGCAGCAAAATCACATCGGCGGCCTGCTGGCGAATCCAGCTTTCAATCCGGGGGGGTGACGTGCGCCCCCCACACGTTAAAGGTCGCCACCTTCAATACGGTGCCGGATGGCAGCGGGTGACGTTTGGGCAAAAAACGCGGCAGCACACGACTTCCGCCAAAAATCGCCAGCGGCAGCAGCCGCAGCGCCGCGCGCCAATTCCGCAGTCCGGCGGCCAACGCCAGAAGCGGCAGCAGCGGCAGAAATAACAGATGGGTGAAAGTATTCACCAGCGACAGCCACCAAAAACGATCGCCGAACACGCGCCGCGCTACCAGATGCAGGGACAGCAGCAGACTATAAACGCCAGTGATCAGCATCAGCAAGCGGTTAGTTGATTTCAAAGTTGTGTACTCCAAAAGCCAGGCAACACCGCCCCACCTTATGCCAAGCGCCTTTCAACTGCCTAGCGCA
>DATALK010000123.1:0-27890 GCA_036261085.1 Phototrophicaceae bacterium
GTCGACCTCATAATGGCGCAGCGCCGCCGCCACCAACCGGCTGCTCATGCGCTCACCGAATGCAACAATGGCGTCTCGAATGCGCGGTGTGGCTTCACCCAGGATGCTGACGGCCTGACAGATTTCGGCGTATTCGTCCAGCAGCGCGTTGATTTCGGTCCGCGCGGTTTCTCGATTTTTGCCGGGCGGAACCAGCAGATTGAGTGTTTCAATGTGGCGATCTCGCAGCTTTTGGGCGGTGTCCAGGTAGCCCCATTTGTTGCCAGAAATCGCCATCTTGATGGACGCCAGCAGGGTATCGGTGACGCCTGACATGGCCGACACGACCACAATCACGCGATTACCGGCGCTGGTGTCGTTGGTGACGATGCTGACCACGTTGGCGATGGCTTCCGCGCTGCCAACCGATGTGCCGCCGAATTTCATGGTGATGAGTTTTGACATTGCCTACCCCTCCCTGGGTTTAAAAACAAAACAGCGTGTGGGGGATTTCCCACACGCTTTTACTCGCGCTTATTCTTGCCCGGCATTCTACGGCAAGCGGAAACTCCCCCACAATCTCTTATGTGGAGTAGTACCCATACCCATAGTCATCATGCCGACGGCTAAATTCAGAAACATGATCTGGTTTTTAACCATTCATTGGGGCGACGCAACTTGTCACCCAATATAACAAACTTCTGGTTAGAATAACGTGTTTGACGAGCTGTGTCAAGCACCCAATTTTTAAGAAATGACTAAAGTTTGCCTGTCAGACGCATCACCAGTAAGGCGACTGCGCCAGCATTCAAGCCCAGTACAACGAGGAAGCCCAGCAGAACCAGTATGGGATAGCCTTCGTTGGTTCCGGGCAGTCGGGTCGCTTTAATTTCCTGGGGAATGTGGCCGAACATTTCGGTGGGGTCGGGCGCGTCCAGCGTTGCCTGATCGTAGTTCCCACCATCAAATTCGGTATCGGTGAAGAATTCGTCATCTTCTTCTTCGGCCTCAACCTCATCCAGCAGGGGGTCGGGTTTGGCGGGGGCAGTCAGGCGCGATTGAACCGGAGCTTTGGCCGGTGGCGGGGCTTTTTCTTGCCGGCGGGAGGTCGCCGGTGTGTCTTTGGGTTTTTCTTCCCGGCGCGAAGTGGGGGCAACCGTGGGTTCGGTGGTGCTGAATGGCCCGTTAAACAGGTCTTCCGGCATTCGAACCCCGGCGTCTGTGCCAAAAAGATCGTCGCCGTCCTCCTCATCAAAGACCGAAGCGGAGATGAATTTTTCCACCTCATCCAGATTGGCTTTGACCGGGGGCGCGAAATTATCCTCGTCTTCCATCTCATCCAGCAGCGAACTGCTGCTTTTGCCGCCCAGGTTGAGGCCGCTCACCCAATCATCATAGTCAGCCGAGGACGGTTCATTGACTTTGCGCCGTGAACTGGCGCTGCTGGTCGCGGTGGGTGTGTCGGGTGCGTCCCATTCGATGCTGCTGGGCAGTTCCTCGTCGTCAATCTGCGTGCTAAAAGGCGATGGTGGGGGAGCGGTTTTGGGTGGCGCTGGCGGTGAGGGGGCAAAACTGGCGTTTGCCAGCACATCTTCGGCTTTGGCTGACGGTGGGGCGGGCGGGCCGGATTTTTTCTGGAGGAATTGCAAACCCTGGCGCGCCCGCTCATTGTTGGGGTTAATTGCCAGCACGTTTTCCAGGCAGATTTGCTGCTCGTCCGGTGAATCGACGACGGCGCTTAACCACAGCCAGGCTTGCTCATTATGTTCGTCAATCTCCACCGCTTTGAGCAGGAAGGTGCGAGCTTCTTCTTTTTTACCGGCGCGGTAGGCACTGATGCCTTCACGTACCATGCCGTCCACATTCGCAGGCATAGCCACAACTCTTTCATCTGTGTCTGTTAGTCTACGTTGTATCATAACATAGATTTGGGAGGATGAAAGCGAAGTAGTTTATAATCAAAAGTCTAAATAGAGGCTGTTTGCTGATGGAGTACCATTATGATGTCCGCTGCCTTAACCAATGATCGTTTTTGTCTGGAAATCTCGGTGGCCGGGTATGAATTCCCCAACATGATTGAAGATTACGAGGATGCTAACTGGCTGGTGATTCGGGTGGCACTGCGCTCGGTGTATGGCGCCTGGTGCTGGCAGGTGGAAGATGCTGGGGCACTGACCTGGGAACTGGAAGGCTGTATTCAATGGCTGCGGAATTTAAGCGCTGGGACACCGGTTGCCGAAGAATCCTATGGTTTCTCGGAGCCGGATATTCGCTTTGAAACCATTCGAAACGAACGTGGTGAAATGGCGGGGTTGGCGGTCAATTTGATGGACGAATTTCAGCCGCCGACTAAAGTGCTGGTGCCGCGCCAGAACAACATCGTGGCGCTGCGCTTTCACACACCGCCGGAAGTGTTGCGTTCGTTTGCCGAAGCTCTGGCCGAAAGCCTGACCCATTTTCCCCGGCGCGGCACGCCGCCTGCTAACTAGAAGAGTCTGAATATGGGCAAGAAACTAAGTGGGGCGTTTAGTATCAAACGCCCCAATCGGTGCTGCGGGTGTTAACGCACGCCGAGCAGCAGTTCAATCGTCAGTTGGTCAAGTCGTTCGTAGGGCAGGCCCCGCGCGCCCAGGGCGGCGCGGTCAAATTGGACGGCCTTCAGTTTGGCCGCTGCGTCTTTGCTGTAGCCGTTTGCCAGATAAGCCTGGGACTGGTCATCAGCCATGATTTCTTGCAGTAAACCCTGGATTTCCGCATCGGCGTTAAAACGCTGCGCTTTTTCCTTCAAAATCAGGTAAGTCCGCATACAGCCGCGCGCGAAAGCCTTCACATCATTGTAGTCCGACACGCGGTAAGCGTGAGCGTCGAAATGACGGCTGCCATCGTAGCCAATATCTTCCAGCAATTTCACCAGGAAGAACGCCTGTTTAATCATGACCGAACCAAACCGCAAATCCTGGTCATAGCGGCCAAAGAGCTGGTCGTTCAGGTCAATGTGGAACAGCTTCCCGGCATCCCAGGCCTGCGCGACGGCATGGGTGAAGTTCAGACCGGCCATGTGTTCGTGGGCAACTTCGGGGTTCAAACCGACCATTTCGGGATGGTCAAGGGTGGTGATGAAGCCCAGCATCGCGCCAACCGAGGGCAGATAAATGTCGCTGCGGGGTTCATTCGGCTTGGGTTCCAGCGCGAATTTCAGGTCATAACCCTTATCGAGGACATATTCGCACAGGAAGTTCAGCGCGTCGCGGAATCTGCCGCCCGCGCTCAACGGACTCTTGCTGGCGTCGGTTTCCGTACCTTCGCGGCCACCCCAGAATACATAAACTTTCGCGCCCAGTTCCGCCCCCAGGTCAATGGCGTTCATGGTCTTTTGCAGGGCGTAGGCGCGGACTTTGGGGTCGTTGGAGGTAAATGCGCCATCTTTGAAGGCGGGGTTGTGGAACAGATCGGTGGTCGCCATTGGCACGGCCAGGCCGGTGTCCGCCAGCGCTTTTTTGAAATCTTTGACAATCTGATCCCGTTCGGCGGGGGTGGCATCAATCGGCACGAGGTCATTGTCATGGAAGTTCACGCCGTAAGCGCCGACTTCCGCTAACAGATGTACCAGTTCGACGGGGGAGAGTTTCTGGCGGGTGGGGTCGCCAAAGGGGTCGCCGCCCGTGCTGCCAACCGTCCATAAGCCAAATGTAAATTTATGTTCAGGCTTGGGTGTGTAACTGTTCATGGATCAGGCTCTTTCTATCTCTAATTGATCGAAAAGTAAAGTTACGGGATTTTGAGTCTATGTGGTGAGTAAGTTTAAGATTTAAACTAACTCCTTACCTCTATGATACTGATTTCGGGAACGGGTTTTAGGTGATGAATGACACGATAAAGACATGCTAAACTTCGTGTTCTGCTGGCTCGGACTGACTTTAAAGTATTTCTCATCATCATTAAAAAACCCGACTGGCGGAAGTGATGGGCTGAATTTCTTTTGAAACCGCCTCCCACTTTCCATTTTAACGAGAATTTGGCTGAACGACCAGTTGAATTGGTTGAAAATATAAACTAAAGGCTTTTTATGCGCCGCTCAACTTCTGTTGACCATACCGCCATGCGGGAAATGAATCTGGCTCTGATTATGGATACGCTGCGTTTGTGTGCCCCGATTTCTCGCGCGGCGCTGGCCGAGCAGACCGGGCTGAACAAAGCCAGCGTCTCCAATATGGTCAAAGAGTTAATGGCCTCCGGTTATATCCGTGAAATTGGAACGGCGGACGCGCCGGTGGAAGTCGGGCGCCCGGCCATTAACCTGCAACTGAACCCAGAAGCTGGGTATCTCCTGAGCGCCGAAATTGGCGTGGGCTTTATTTCGATTATTGTCGCTAATTTTGCTTTTGATATTGTGGCCCGACGTTATGAAGATACCGGCGATGAAGCCAAGCCGGAAGTCATTCTCGGTCAGTTTATTGAACTGCTGGACGAGGTTTACCGGCAGATCAACCGGCGCGGGCGGCCTATCTTCGGGCTGGCGGTGGGACTGCCGGGGTTAGTGGATATGGCAACGGGTCGGCTGCTGTTCGCGCCCAATCTGGTCTGGCGCGATGTCCCGCTGCGGGACCGGTTGCAGCCGCATTTTAACGGGCCAATTGTGATTGCTAACGAAGCCAACATGGCCGCGTTGGGGGAAAGTTATTTTGGGCCGGGGCAAAAAAGCCGACTGCTGCTCTATGTGAGTTCCGGCGTGGGATTGGGCGGCGGGATGGTGATTGGCAGCCGCCTTCTGACCGGCATGAGCGGGTTGGCGGGGGAGTTCGGCCACATGACGGTGGATCCACAAGGGCCGCTGTGCCACTGTGGCAATCATGGCTGTTGGGAAACGCAGGCGACCCAACCTGCGTTGTTCCGGCGGGTGCGGGCGGCCATTGGCGCGGGCCGGGGTTCCATGCTGGCCCGCTATAAAGGTCAATTAAGTGTGCCGCTGGTGGTGGATGCCGCCCAGAACGGCGATGCGGTGGCGCTGGAAGCCTGTGAGCAGACGGCGTGCTGGTTAGGTTTGGGGCTGGCAAATCTGGTCAACACCCTGAACCCGGAACACGTCGTTTTCGGCGGCGCGTTGAGTCTGGCCCATCCGATCATGATGCCGCTGATGCGCCAGGAAATCGAACGGCGGGCGTTTCGTTGGATCTGGGAGCAGGTTAACTTTTCGACGGCGACCTATACGGCGGACGCGGCGGTGATGGGCGGGGTTGCCATGATTCACCGGCATGTGATTAACCACCCGATGACGTGGCAGCAGCCGGAAAATGTGAACTGGGTTGGAGTGTAAGCCCATAGGCAAAATGCCGGTAGGTCGCTTAAAATCGAGATGTATATGGGTGGAAAGGCAGGGGGATTAACGTGGTCAAATATACTTTTGGTACGGATGATGAGGGCGCGATCCGCCTGGAGAGCATCGGCAGCTTTTTTAATCCGCTGGCGGCGGCTTTTATCCGGCGCCATGTCCAGCCGCAGCCGCATCAGGTGGCCGTAGACCTGGGCTGCGGGCCGGGATTTACCACCGCGATGCTGGCCCAGGCGACTGGCTGTGCGCAGGTTTATGGTTTAGACCGGGCCGATTATTTCATTCAAATGGCGGCGGCGCGGTTTCCGAATTACACCTTTATCCAGCACGATCTCACCCAGCTTCCGTTTCCGGTACAGGCCGATGTGATGTATGTGCGGTTTGTTCTCTCCCATTTGAGCGATGCCGTGCAAACCGTGAACCACTGGGTAACAGCGTTGAAGCCGGGCGGATTGCTGTTTATTGATGAAACCGAAACTGTGGAAACCGAAGTGGCGGTTTTTCGCCGCTATCTGGCACTTAACGCGGGCATGATTGCTACCCAGGGCGCGAACCTGTGGATTGGCCCCCAATTAGCGGCGGGGCAGTATGCGGCTGAAGTTGTAGCCTCGACTTGCGAGACTTTTGCAGTAACCAACCATCTGGCGGCCACCTGGTTTTTACCCAATATCCAGACGGTCTGGCAGACGGATGCCTATGTTCAGGGGCAGCTGGCGCCGGACGAACGGCAGGCCATCGCGGCTGAAGTCGCGCAAATCAAGGCGTCCGGGGATACCCAATTGCAGAACCGTTGGAACTTGCGCCGACTGGTTTTACGGCGAAAAAGCGAGGGGTAACGACAAGTTTTACTGGAAGCGTTGCTAAAGACTTGTTTTACCGAGAGGGCGATTGTGGAAACAAACGATGA
This sequence comes from Phototrophicaceae bacterium, assembly GCA_036261085.1. Classification (GTDB taxonomy): domain Bacteria; phylum Chloroflexota; class Anaerolineae; order Aggregatilineales; family Phototrophicaceae; genus CFX2. The sequence continues at coordinate 6,216 of DATALK010000123.1, forward strand.
TTGGTTAACCGTTCGGCAGGCTTGTGAACTGACTGGTTATGACGACGAATATTTAAGGCGGCTTTTGCGTGAGGGGAAAATCGCATCCAAGAAATTTGGTCATATGTGGATGGTTTCAAAAACCTCGCTCATGACTTATTACGAAGCGGCCCAACAGGAAAAAGACAACCGCTACCGCCCCAAATCCGGTAACGAATAAATTTTTCCTCCCCGTTATTTTCACCTCTTGTTTTCTTTTTGAAAATAGGTCATGATATACAACATAGTATATTGCTACCTATTTAGGAGAGTAATCACATGCGTTTTGCTGCCTATATTCGATACAGCCATGAGGAACAGGCCGATGGCTACTCTTATGATGCTCAAAAGCGAATTATTGAAAACTTCATCTGCACGCAAAATGGGAGGCTGGTTGAAACTTACTTTGATGAGGCGGAAACAGGCCGAACCATCAATAACCGGAATGATTTTCTACGGATGCGTCAAGATGCCCTTAAAAAGCGGTTTGACGCGCTTGTGGTTGCAAAATTTGATCGTTTGTCCCGTTCGCGTATGGATGCTATTGCCGTTAAAAGTCTTCTGCGTCGGGATTTAGGTGTTAAGGTGTTTTCAGCTACCGAACCCAGCGAACATGATGGCGCGATGGGAACACTGATTGAGGGGCTATTAGAATGTGTGGCCGAGTGGTACAGCTTGAACCTCAGTCAAGAATTGAAAAAGGGCAAGCGAGAACGCGCGCTACAGGGATTACATAACAGTGTCGCACCGTTTGGCACATTAAAAGATAAAAATGGCGTACTTATCAAAAATGAGGCGACCTTTCCTGGTTTATTGATGAGTTATGAACTCTATTCAATGGGTCATTACAGTGACAACCAGATTGCTATGGAGTTGAATAACCAGGGCTATCGAACAACGCAAGGACGGCTGTTTTCTACGGCTACCGTCCGCGACATGCTGCAAAACAAAACCTATACGGGCTATGTCCGCTATTCACAACATATCATCAAAAGTGATGGTCGGCGTTCCTTAAGTGAACCAGTGGAGTGGATTAAAGGGCAGCATGAAGTATTTATTTCCACAGAATTATTTGAATTTTGTCAGGAAATCCGCAAACGTAAAGCAGTTCATCACGAGTTTTATCCACAGCATAGATATTATCTGCTCAGTGGGATTTGTTATTGTTGGGAATGTATCAACAACAAACCTGCTGTAGAAACAGGTAAGGATTATGGCAAAATGAGGACACAAGCCCAAACCCGCCACAAACGCACTGCGCCGATTTTATATTATCGGTGTACGGCCAAAGATTTTGGCATTTTGTGTCCACAAGGGGGTGTTCGTGCTGACATTGTTGAACAGCAGGTTATAGATGTTTTGCTATCGCTAAAACCTCCTACCGATTGGCGGGAGAGAATTTTGTATGCTGTGGGGCAAGTAATTGGTGATCGCCAGCTAGAAGCACGAATGGTGGAAATTAAGGCGATCATTGAACGTATGGATTTCCGTTGGGACAACGGTTTTATCACTAACCAGGATGAGTATTTAGAGCAACGACTGCGGCTACAGCAGGAATTAGACGCGCTAACTCCTATCCCTGATGATGAACTTGAGCGGGCGGCGGATATTCTTGACCATTTTTCTGCACATTGGCAAGCCACAAACAATGATCGTAAAGCCCAACGCGATCTTATTCAGACAGTTGTTGAGAAGGTGTATATAAGCGGGGAAGGCGTTGAGGCATTAGTCTTACGGCCTAACTATTTCATCGCAATAGGCGCAGAAAAAACAATATCCTCTGAGTAACAAAATTATTCAGAGGATATACTTAGGCGGGAGGGACAGGATTCGAACCTGCGATCCGGTATAACCCGGATAACCGCTTAGCAGGCGGCCCCAATCGACCACTCTGGCACCCCCCCGGGGGATAATATGCTTTTTTCCAGGCGGAGGGAGTGGGATTCGAACCCACGGTGACCCGGAGGCCACACAGGTTTTCAAGACCAGCGCCTTAAACCACTCGGCCATCCCTCCTGGCGAAGAATATTCTAACATGGGGGCCAGGTTGGGTCAATACTAAAAACCCGTTTCGGCTGTGTTATGATAGTAGGGCATATCGGGAAAGCGGCATGGTATGGATAACAGCACCCTCCTTTTTTTTGTAGTCGCCCTAGTTTATGTGGGCGCCATCATCTATTTATCGAATCAGCACGAACTGGAACGAACGCGCCAACCCGCCGGGGCTAACTCGCTGGGAGAGGTTGTTAATCGCCAGCGGGAAACCTGGCTACGCTGGTTACTTTATGGCGCGGTGGCGCTGAACTTTTTGCTGAATCTGCTGATTTTTCAGACGGCGCTCTCCAGCGATTTAATGGAAACGCTGCCGCCGGAAGCGCAGCTCCCGCCGATTAATACCACCGCCGCGCTGGCTAATCTGGTGCTGGGCGCTGCCATCAGTCTGGTGAGCTTTCGGATCATCAGCTCGCCCACCGCTCGCCAGCGTTTGCAACGAGTCTTGGGGGGACGTTCGCTTTATAACCCCGACTCAGCTATGCACATAGTGGCGGTTGTTCTCTCGCTGGTGCTGCTGTCCACCACGATAAGCCAGTTGGTTTTTAGCAGTGAGTTGAGTACTTCTCCGGGGGATGCACTGTTTCAGGGCTTAATCTGGCTGGCGCTGGCTTTTCTCGGCGTTGGGCTGTCCGTCCGGCGCCCGCTGGCCCAAACGCTGACGCGGCTGGGGCTGCGCTGGCCGAAGCGGGCCGATTGGCTGTGGGGAATCGGTGCGGGTTTTGCCCTGTGGTTGATTTTGATTCTCCTGAGCGCAATCTGGGCGCGGTTGGTGCCGCCGGAGCAAATTCAGGAACAGATGGAAGCGGCGGAAAAAGTCTCGCGCGCGTTTGCGACTCCGGCGTTAGCGCTGCTGCTGGCGCTGATTTCGTCGGTGAGCGAAGAGATTTTGTTTCGTGGGGCGCTTCAGCCGGTTTTTGGCTTGTGGCCGACGAGTATCTTTTTTACGCTGCTGCACATGCAGTACGCTTTCACCCCAGCATCGTTGATTTTGCTGGTGATTAGTTTGGGTTTGGGGTGGGTACGCCAGCGTCAGAGTACGACGGCCTCTATTTTTGCCCATTTTGTTTATAACTTCATTATTCAATTCCTGGTTGTCCTGCAAGTTGGAGGGGGTAGTTTTTAAAATTATGAAACGGATTTTTCTTGTGCTGGTCGGGTTGATGGTATGGGCGGGGGCTGTGGGGGCGCAGGCTGAGCCAACCGCCCAACCTGAACAAAATTACATTTCCGCCTGGTCTGCCGAAGTGATTTTCCCGGAAGCGATTCGCTTCATCGTTTTTGTTGGCCGTCCAGTCAGCGATTTGTCGTTTGTGACACTGGTGGTGCAACCGGAGGGTCAGACGGCAATCGCCATAGATGTTAACGCTGTCGAAGCGGCGGTGGTCAGCGAAGACTACACCGAATTAGCGTATCTGTGGGAAATTCCGGCCAACCAGCCGCCGCGCCTGTTTGAAAACATGGTGTATCGTTGGCAGATGGTGGATGCCGCCGGGGACGAAGCCAAGATTCAGGATGAATTTACATTTACCGATCAGCGCACAACCTGGACGGAACCGACGGATGGCCCCGTGAGTCTGGTTATACCCACTGCCGGTAAGGAAGCCCTGGGAAATGTAATGGGCCGCTTGTACGGGGAAATTCAGCCGGTTTATGATTTGCTCGTCAAAAATACCGGGGTGAATGACCACGTAAGCCTGGTCGTTTATTCCGAGGATGTGCCGATTTGCACCTGGAATAAGGCGGGGGATCCGATTACGGTTGGCCCGGTGAGCGGAACCGAACTGCCATGCGATCCCGCCGCCGCGGGACCTATTTTTCAGGCCAGCGGTTTAGCCTTGGTCGAGAGTGTTTCCAATGGGGTTAAAGACATCCTTCCGGCGGTGGTAAATTATCTGGTGCGGCATTTCTATGCTTGGGAAAATGTCCCGGATTGGTTCGCGGCGGGGTTGGTAAGTGTGTATTTGCCGACTCCTAGCGGCGGCGATTTATTGCGCTTGCAGTCCGTCGCGCGGAACGGTACGTTGTATTCGTTGGAACAGATGACCCGACTGCCGGATGAGACCAATGAGGAAATTTGGCAGGCGCAGAGCTACGGGATGGTATTATATCTTGCCAGCCAGATGGGTGTGCCTGAACTATTCCAACTAGCTCGTGAGGTGCAACCAGCGGACTCGTTTGTGGCGGCGTTTCAGGCCGCTGCGGGCGTGCCCGTGACCGCGCTGCTGCCAGATTTCAGCCGGTGGCTTTTTACGGATAAAGCGGCGGCAGCGTTTGGTTTTACGCCGTACCAGGCGGTGACACCAACGCCGACGGCCACCGTCACCGCGACGACCACGCCAACCTTAACACCCAGCGAGACGCCGACGGCCACCGCCACCGTCACGCCAATGGGGTTTGTCCCTTCGCTGACGCCCGCACCAACCCTGACATCTTCGCGGACGCCAACGCCGCTGCCGCCATCGGTGACACCGCGCCCCGCCGCCAGCCTGTATACTCCAACGCCCGTGCCGGTTGTTTCGACGGAGGTTCTCAGCACGCCAGCGGGATTATTAGCTGCGGTTGCGCTGGTGCTGGCGCTGCTGGCGATTGGGGTGCTGGTGTTTACGGGTTTCCGACGACGATAGTTTAAAGTGTGAGGGGCGGGTCACAGCATCCGCCCTAATGGAATTGAGATGATGATGATTAATCTGTACGAACTCACCCAGGAACAACTGGCGGATTTGATTGTGAGTTGGGGCGAACCTCGTTTCCGCGCCAAACAGGTGTGGGCGTGGTTATATGACCGGCGGGCGGCGGCCTTTGACACGATGACCAATTTGCCCAAAAGCCTGCGAGAACGCCTAAAAGCGGAAACCCAATTGGGAACGCTTCAGCTTGAGGCGGAGCAGGCCAGCTATGATGGCACGGTCAAACGGTTGTACCGGCTCCCGGATGGTCAGATGATTGAGGCGGTGCTGATGCCGTATGACGATGACCGGCGCACGGCCTGTATTTCGACGCAGGCGGGCTGCGCGATGGGCTGCGTCTTCTGTGCTACCGGGCAAATGGGATTTTCGCGGAACCTGACCGCTACTGAGATTTTTGAGCAGGCGCTGCTGTTTGCGCGGGATTTGGCCGGCCAGGATGAACGCCTGAGCAATGTGGTGTTGATGGGGATGGGGGAGCCGTTTCACAACTATGGCGCGACTTTGGCCGCCGTGCGCCGGTTGATGAGCGATTTGGGCCTCGGCGCACGGCATATTACCGTCAGTACGGTGGGCCTAGCACCGATGATTCGCCGTTTTGCCGATGAAGGTTTACAGGTCAAACTGGCAATCAGCTTGCACGCGGCGACGGATGCGGAACGTTCGGCGCTGCTGCCGGTGAACCGGCGCTGGCCGCTGGCGGAATTGATGGCGGCCTGCCGCGAGTATATCGAAAAGACGGGACGGCGAGTATCGTTTGAATGGACGGCGATTCAGGGCGAAAACGATACCCCGGAACAGGCTTATGCGCTGGGAAAGCTGCTGCAAGGGCTGTTGTGCCACGTCAATATTATCCCGCTCAATCCCACCGGTGGCTACGCCTACGGGCCATCAGCGGCGGAACGGATTCAGCAATTTGTTGAGATTTTGGAAACTTACCATGTTCCGGCAACTATTCGAGTTCGACGCGGTATTGACATTAACGCTGGTTGCGGGCAGCTAAAATCTGAAGTGCTGCGACAGCAGCGCCACGCTCAGGAGGACGAAATCAGTGGCGGATAAGGATTACGAGGTACTGGTGATTGGCGGCGGGCCAGCCGGATTGTCAGCCGCTTTGTATCTGGCGCGGTATAACCGGCGCGTGGCGTTGTTTGATGCGGGCGGTGGGCGGTCAAGCTGGTTTCAGGTGAACCACAACTATCTAGGGTTTCCAGGTGGTATCGCCGCCCGCCACCTGCGGGAACTTGGACGCCAGCAGTTAGCCGATTATCCTCAGGTAACGGTCTATGATGAGCCGATCAATGACCTAAAAGCCGACCAGGAGTGTTTTATTGCCAGCGGCTCCGGCGGCCAGTGGCGCGGGCCGGCGGTCATTCTCTGTACCGGCGTCACCGACCATTATCCGCAGTTTGACGGTTGGGAAGCCTATGTTGGGCGCAGCATGTTCTGGTGTATCACCTGCGATGGTTATGGCTGCCAGGGGCTGCGGGTGGTAGTGGTGGGTAATACCAATAACGCCGCCTCAGAAGCCTTACAACTGCAACGGTTTACCGATCAATTGACGGTTCTCACTAACAGTTCGGAAAATCAAATTACGCCGAATTTTGTGGAACGCCTCAAGCGGCATAACATCCCGCTGGTTCATGACCAGATTGAGCAGGTCATTGGGCATGAGGGGCAGTTTGAAGCGCTGGTCACGGTTGGCGGCCAGCGGCTTGAACTCGACCAGCTTTTTAACCAGCAGGGAGCCACGCCGCGTTCGGAACTGGCGGCCCAGGTGGGGGCGGCGCTGGATGTCAACGGCTATATTCTGACCGATACCGAGCAGAAAACGACAGTTCCGGGCGTTTATGCCGCTGGGGATGTCACCCGCTTATTTGCCCATCAGGTTTCAACGGCGGTGCACGAAGGTGGGCAGGCGGCGTCGGCAGCGAATTATTACCTGTATCCACCTGATTTGAAGGACGATTAAGTTCTTATTCCATCCAAGGGGGCAAGATGCAGTACGTCAATCTCGGCAAGACCGGCTTAAAGGTTTCGCGGATTTGTCTGGGCATGATGACCTATGGTTCACCCCAATGGCGGGATTGGGTACTGGATGAAACTGCCAGTCGCCCCTTCATCCAACGGGCGTTGGAACTCGGTATCAATTTTTTTGACACGGCGAATCTGTATTCTCTGGGCGTGAGCGAAGAAGTCACCGGACGGGCGCTGAAGGATTTTGCCAAACGGGATGAAGTGGTCATTGCCACCAAAGTGTTTCATGCGATAGGGGACAAACCGAACCAACAGGGTTTGTCGCGCAAACATATCATGCAGGCGATTGATGATTCTCTCCGCCGTCTGGGAACCGACTATATTGATCTGTACCAGATTCATCGTTGGGATAACGAAACCCCCATTGAAGAAACGCTGGAAGCCTTGCACGATGTCGTCAAAGCGGGGAAAGCGCGGTATATCGGCGCATCCAGCATGTACGCCTGGCAGTTCGCCAAAGCGTTGTATCTGGCCGACCAACATGGTTGGACACGGTTTGTCGCCATGCAAAACCACTATAACCTGATTTACCGCGAAGAAGAACGCGAAATGATTCCGCTGTGCCTTGACCAGGGCGTTGGTGTGATTCCCTGGAGTCCGCTGGCGCGTGGTTTCCTGGCGGGCAACCGCACCCGCGATAAAGGCGGGGCAACGGCGCGTTCGCAGAGTGACGGTTTTGCCCACTATATGTATTACCAGGACAACGATTTTGAGACGGTTGACCAGGTAGTGGCACTGGCAAAAACGCGCGGCTGTTCGTCTGCGCAAATGGCACTGGCCTGGATGCTGCATAAACCGGGTGTGACCAGCCCGATTATCGGGGCCAGCAAAATGCCGCATCTGGAAGAAGCAGTAGCGGCGCTGGATATCAAACTTTCGGCGGAAGACATCAGCTACCTGGAAGCGCCGTATAAACCGCATCCGATTTTGGGGCATTCATAGCGCGCACCAACGGCAAAAGAAGCCGCGCGAAACGACTGATAGGATGGAGGGACTGCTGGCGGCCTGGTACGCGGGCCAGCAGCCCGTCGGGCCAATAAATCGGTTGGAACCGGGCATAGTTTGCCTTCACGTTCCGGTGGTATAGTGGTAAGCTGGAAACTCGGACATTTGATGGGGCTACTCAGGACTTTAGGCTGTTCCAAGAAATTAACTATTCCGATAGATGGTTCTGGACGAACGGACGAGGCTTGCCTCGTCCCTACAAAGGAATATTTTATTATCTGGAATAGCCTTGATTCTAGCGCACCACTGGGATGATTTGTTTTAGATTTCCCTAAAAAGATTATTAAAATATAATAAGCAATTATCGTTTATCGGTTGTGCGGGTGTTATACTTAAGAAAGTCTTGCCTTTAGCCCAATTGCGTATCGCTTGAGGAAGATGTGTGTTCCTACTGTTGGGATTGAGTGAACGGCAAGCAGCTTTTTTATGTGTTCCGGTTTCAAGTATAATAGCTGCCTACTACACAAGTTGACGTAAAATTGCCAAACCCTATCCGTATTGCACCCTCGATTCTGTCGGCTGATTTTACCCGGCTCGGTGAGCAACTCCGCGAGGCGGAAGCCGCCGGAGCTGATTTGATTCACATTGATGTCATGGATGGCCGTTTTGTTCCTAATATCACGATGGGGCCGCTGGTGGTGGAAGCCGTCCGGCGGGTTACCGCTCTGCCATTGGATGTCCATTTGATGATTGTGGAACCAGAGCAGCACATCGCGGCTTTTGCCCGTGCCGGGGCTAATCGAATCAGTGTCCACGTTGAAATCAGCCCTAATCTCCACCGGACTTTGCAGGTTTTACGCGAACTTGGCTGTGGGGTCGGGGTGGCCCTGAACCCTCATACGCCGGCCAGCTCTCTTAACGAAGTCCTGCACCTGTTGGATGTTATATTGGTGATGACGGTCAATCCCGGTTTTGGTGGACAAACTTTTCTGCCGGAAACGCTGCCGAAAATTCGCCAACTGCGGGCGATGGCAGAAGCTGCCAGACGGGAGCTGGATATCGAAGTGGATGGTGGTATTAATACGGAGACGGCAGCGTTAACTGTCCAGGCAGGGGCAAATGTGCTGGTGGCTGGAAGTGCGGTTTTTAATCACCGGCAAAGTGTTCAGGAAGGTATCCATGCGTTGCGGCAGTGGGCAGGAAAATAAAAAGCCGGTAGTCCCGGCTTTTAATCTGATAAGCACATGTCACCCAACCGGGGATTTATGCCTTCGCCAACGTCTTAATGCACTTGGTGCAAAGCGTTTTGCGAGTGAATACGCCGTTTTCGAACACCCGCACGCGCTGGAGATTCGGTTTAAACTTATGCCGGGTTGCGCGCATGGAGTGGCTACGACGGTTGCCGAACATTGGCCCCTTGCCACACATTTCACACTTCGCCATGATAGGTCGCCTCAATTGTCTTCAGTTTTGAAAAAATGGTATGGGCGATGTTACCATACCGATTCTGATGATTCAAGGGCGGCCATCGCTGGCGCAGCACGAGCTTCATAGCAATCAATAATGAGGAGTAACAATAGTCATGTCTGCGAGTGCGAATTTGGTTGCCTGTGACGGGCATTTACTCAAACGAATGGCAGAAGCCGGGTTGGTCTGGCTGGAGAGCAACCAGGAAAAGGTCAACCAACTGAATGTATTTCCCGTGCCGGATGGCGATACGGGCACCAATATGTACCTGACCATGCGCAAGGCTTACGATGAGATTGCGCAACTGGAGGATGGACATGTTGGTAATATCAGCGGCGCGATTGCGCGGGGCGCATTGATGGGCGCGCGGGGAAATTCCGGTGTCATCCTGTCCCAGTGGTGGCGTGGTTTTGCCCAGGCGTTGCAGGAATATCCGGTTTTTGATTCACGGTTGTTTGCCCAGGCGTGTAAAAATGCAGTGGAAATGGCCTATAAAGGCGTGGTCAAACCGGTTGAAGGTACGATGCTCACGGTTAGCCGTCAGGCAATGGAAGCTGTGACCGAACGCGCTCAAGTTGAGGATAATCTGCAATCACTGTTTGAAGCCAAAGTCGAAGCCGCCTATGCGTCGCTGCGACAGACACCGGAACTGCTGCCGGTTTTAAAAGACGCTGGGGTGGTGGATTCCGGCGGCCAGGGGTGGACATTTATCATTGAGGGGATGCTGCGGATGCTGCGTGGCGAAGATATTCATATCCGTTCTGTAAAGGCCGTCGCGGTGCAGCAGCCGGGTTGGCAGGACGCATTGGTGCCGGAGGATGAAGACGGCTACGGTTATGATGTGCAGTTTTTGATGAAGCGGCAGTTTGATCCGTTTGATGTGGCTGCTGTCAGAGCGTCTATTTCTGAGATTGGCTGGTCAACGCTGGTCGTTGGTGACGATAATCTCATTAAAGTTCATGTCCATGTTCATGATCCCGGTGTGCCGATCAGTTATGCCATTCGTGTCGGTGCGGCGCTGGATGATGTGGTCGTTGAAAATATGCAGCTCCAGTATGAACACTATGTTGTCGAGCGGCATAAACGTGAGGGAACGCCGGTTGAGGGCATCGCGGTGGTGACGGTTGCCAGTGGAAATGGTTTGCGGCAAATGTTCGCTCAGGATTTACAGGCAGCTTGTGTTATCGCGGGCGGCCAAACCATGAATCCCAGCACTGAGGATTTCCTGGCGGCGATAGAAGCCCTACCGAATGATGAGATTATTTTGCTGCCTAACAATCCGAATGTGGTGATGGCGGCGCAGCAGGCGGCGGCGCTGACCCAGAATAAAACAGTGCGGGTTGTGCCAAGCCGCACGATACCGCAGGGCATTAATGCCATGTTCACGTATGTCAATCAGCGCGGGCAAATGGAACACAGTGAACTGGCCGAGACGATGATCCAGTCAATGGCCGATGTGATGAGCTGTGAAGTCACAACCGCCACGCGCACGGCGTCTATTAACGGCGTATCCGTCCGCGAAGGGGAGCTGATTGGCCTGGTTAATGATGTGCTGATGGTCGCGGGTGATGAGATGGCTGCGGTAGTGATCCGGCTGCTGCACAAAGCGGGGGCGGACAAACGCGAGTTGATTACGCTATACTATGGGCACAATGTTACCCTGGTGGAAGCGGAAGCGTTGGTTGAAGTTCTGGCCGAGGAATTCAGCGGGCAGGAATTTGAAATCGTCAACGGCGGCCAGCCGCTTTACCCCTATATTATTGGCGTGGAGTAATGCCTAGCGTTCAAATTGTGACGGATAGCTGTGCCAATTTTGCCTCACTGCATTTTTTGCAGCAGCACCCGGTAACGGTTGTTCCTAATAAAATCAGTCTCGCCGGGCGGAGCTATCGTGAAGGTGTTGACCTGAGCGCTGACGATGCTTTGCGCCTGATGGCACACCAACCTTACGCGCCCCTCGTCACTTCCCCCAGTGAAGCCGAGTTCGTGGAGGTGTATAATCGTGTAGCACGGACGTGCGATGCGATTATCTCGATTCACCCCTCGCGGGAGATTTTTCCCAGTTGGGAGAATGCGTTACGGGCGTCGCGTCAGGTGGTGGGTTCCTGCCCCGTATTTGTGATTGACTCACAAAATATTTGTGTGGGACAGGGCATGTTAGTGAAGGTGGCCGCTAAAGCCATCGAGCGGGAAAGCCATGTTGATGATATGGTGCGGGCGGTGCGCGGCGCGATTGAACGCATCTACTCGATTTATTATGTCGAGTCGGTCAGTTATCTGCTGCAAAACAAAATCATCACGCCGTCTCATGCGGTTTTAGGTATGATGTTGGGAATTAAACCCTTTTTAGGGGTTGAACATGGCCGCTTACAGCTCATCGAGAAGGTGAAAACCCGGCTGCAAGCGGTTGATCGGCTCGTTGAATTTGTGGTGGAGTTTGCTGAAGTTGAGGATGCGGTGATGGTGCAGCATAAACCCTATATCAGCGAACAAACCCGGATGGTGCAGGATCGGTTGGCGGTAGAATTTTCATCCCACCATTTCCCCTACACCTTATATAATCCCTCCCTGGCGGCGCTGATTGGTGTCGACGCCACTGGGATTGTCATCCTCGAAAGAGAGATCGAAGAAATTGACCTTGACTTCGACTAAAATCGGGTTTGTCGCTGATAGTACCTGTGACATTCCCGCAGATCTTATCGCTAAATGGAATATCGGTGTGATACCGGCTTTTGTGAATTATGGAGGAAACAGCTACGCGGATGATGGTCGTGATTTAGACCGGAACTGGCTTTATGCCCACATGCCGACGCTGAAGCCGCACCCGACGACGGCAGGTTTTTCACCAGCTTACGCCGAGGCCATACTGAGCGAGGCTGCCCAGCGGGTCGAGCATGTGGTGGTCTTGACCGCTCCGGCCAAGTTGAGTTCGATGTACAACACGACCCGATTGGCGATTGAAAATCTGGGACTTCAGCAGCGAACCACATTGATTGATAGTAATTCACTATCTATGGGAATCGGGTTTCAGGTTCTGGCGGGCGCGGAAATGGCGGCGGCGACGGATGATCTTCAGCAGGTGTTAGCGGAGATAAATCGCGTTCGTGCCAATGTTCATGTCTATGCGGGGCTTTCGACACTGGAATATTTGCGGCGCAGCGGGCGGGTCAGTTGGGCGCGGGCGGGCATGAGTGCCTTGTTACAAATTAAGCCGGTAGTGGGTGTGACCGGCGGGGATGTTCCCCAATATGCGTTGGTGCGGACTTTTGGCCGGGCTGTTGAAAAACTGCTTGAATTGGCCCGCGCTGATGCCCCGTTGGAACGGCTGGCTTTGCTGTATACTTATAATCCCAAAGGTGCGCAGACCATGAAAGACCGACTGGCGGATATTGCGCCGCCGGAGACGCTGGTTGTGAGCGCCACGCCGTTGATTGGGGTCCATATTGGCCCCGAATCACTTGGGATTGCAACCGTTAAAAAAGTTGGGAAGTAGTAAACGTGTATGCCTTCAGCACTGGAAACACTGGTAAAAATACTCAAACTCGAACGCGAACAAGGGTTTAAAGATTCGGCGGTCATTGGCGGTTTGGCCGCTTTCAGCGAAAAATGGGCACAGGATGCCCATATCCAGGCGCGGAAACCCGAACATCATCTGCTGGTAGATGAATTAGTTTCGATTCTGCGGCGTTATGGTGAGATGGAAAATAAGGTCGAGCGTCACAAAACTGTGACCTATATGCTTGACCGCATTGTTGGCCGCGTGCCGCCGCCGCCAGAATATCAACTGCCGCCGTCAGCGGTTTCTGCCCTGAGTGAAGCGCCGCCCGCGCCCCAGGCCGGGGCGGCGGAAACGCCCAGGCCGGAACGTCCCCGCCGGGAGCAGCGGCCCAAACCGAATCGTCCCGAAAGACCGGAGCGGCCTCAGCCGGAAACCACCGGTCAGCCGCCGCGCAAAGATAAACCTCGAAGAGAATCTTCACCCTCACCCGCGAGAAGGGCGGCTCCGGTTGCCCAAATCGAAGCGGATGATGACGGCGAAGTGGTGATGGCTGAGGAACGGGTTGAATCGAGTTTTGATGATTTCAACGCGCCGCCGTCGAAGACCGGGCGGGCCACCAGTGAACGTTTTAAGCCGGAAGTTGGCGTCACACCGCCGCCGCGCCTGGCGCGTCCGCCGCGCCGCCCGCGCGCGCCCATTGACCCGGAAAAGGCAGTAGACATCCTGCGTGGTCTGAACCAACCGGTGACGGTGGTGAAGGGCGTGGGGCCAGGGATGGCAAAACTGCTGGAAAAATTAGGCGTGTTCACGGTCAACGATTTGCTGCTGCTCATGCCGCGGCGGCATGACGATTATTCGCGCCAGAGCATGATTAGCCGGTTGGAACCGGGGCAGACGGTGACGGTGATTGGCTCGGTGGTTCACGCTGAAGTTCGCGCGGGTAAAAGCAGTCGCAAAGATTTTTTTGTGGTGCTGGAGGATGGCTCGGCGCGGATGCGGATTGTGTTTTTTGGACAGCATTATCTGGGCCGCCAACTACGGGTCGGACAGCAGATTGTGGTCAGCGGGCAAACGTCCATCTTCGGCCACCAGATTGAGATGCACAACCCGGAGTGGGAACACCTGGATGCCGAAAATCTCCAATCCACGAAACTGGTTCCGGTTTATCCGCTGACCGAAGGTTTGAGCGCCCGCGCCCTGCGGAAGCTGATGCACAAAACCGTGCAGTATTGGGCGGAACATTTGCCCGACTATATGCCGGAAGCCACGTTAGAACGCGCTGATCTGGCTGATCTGGGCTGGACAATTCTTAATCTGCATTTTCCCGAAGGCTGGGATCACCTGTACCATGCTCGGCAGCGCTTTATTTTTGACGAACTGCTGCTCCTGCAATTGACCGTCCTCCGCAACCGGCGTGAGTGGCAATCCGTGCCGGGGTATCCCCTGAACGTGAATGACGAGTTTTTGCAGGCGTTTACTGCTGCTGTCTTTCCGTATCCTCTGACGGGTGCGCAGCAGCGGGCAATTGAAGATATTCGCCGGGATGTGAGCCGCGAAACCCCGATGAACCGGCTGTTACAGGGGGATGTGGGTTCCGGTAAAACGGCGGTGGCGCTGGTTGCGCTGGCGATGGCGTTTGCCAATGAGAAACAGGGCGCGTTGATGGTTCCGACCAGTATCCTGGCGGAACAGCACTACAAAAATATCAGCGTGGCGCTGGAAAACATCCCTGGCGACAGAAAGCCGGTGGTGGCGCTGCTGACCAGTGCCCTGACCACGACGGAACGCGAGGCGATCTATCGGGGCATTCACGATGGTTCCATTGACATCGTGATCGGTACACACGCCCTCATTCAAGAAGGGGTGGATTTTAAAGATTTAGCGGTGGCGATTATTGACGAGCAGCACCGGTTTGGGGTGGAGCAGCGCGGCGCCCTGCGCGGCAAAGGCACGAATCCGCACCTGCTGGTAATGACTGCCACGCCGATTCCGCGCACCATGTCGCTGACCGTGTTTGCTGATCTCGACTTGACGATTATTGACGAAATGCCCCCCGGACGCATACCGATTCGCACGCGCGTGGTCGAACCGATTCAACGGGAGCGGATTTTCCAGTTTGTCGAAAGTGAGCTGGAAAAGGGGCGGCAGGCATTTATTGTGCATCCGCTGGTGGAAGCCTCGGAAACGTTGGATTTACCGGCTGCCGTAGACGCCTACGAACGCCTCCAACACGTCTTTTTCCGATACAAGGTGGGCCTGCTGCATGGCCGCATGAAACCGGCGGAAAAGGATGAGGTGATGGCCGCCTTTGCCGCTGGTACGTATCATGTACTGGTGACCACCTCGGTGGCCGAAGTCGGCGTAAACGTGCCGAATGCCAGCGTGATGGTCATCGAAAGCGCGGATCGTTTCGGTTTGGCCCAGTTGCATCAGTTTCGCGGGCGGGTGGGGCGTGGTGAACATGCTTCGTACTGCCTGCTGCTGTCGGATTTTAACTGGCAGGAACAACACGATGATTTACAGAAAATACAGGAAGCGGGCGATTTTGATACCCTGGCAGCGCTGGCCCGGCAAAATCCCAAGCTGCGCCTGAAGGCGATGGAAATGACTACCGACGGTTTTAAGCTGGCCGAATTGGACTGGAAATTGCGCGGGGCGGGTGATCTGGTTGGCACGCGCCAGAGCGGCAGCAATAAACTGCAACTGGCCCAGGAAATGACGCCCCAATTGGTAGAACTGGCGCAGCGGGAAGCACGCACCATCTACGAGGAAGACCCCAATCTGGCTTTACCCCAGCATCATTTGTTGGCCCAGCGGGTGGTGTTGGCGCTGGATGAACGCGCTGACGTCAGCTAACTTTTACGATACTATGATTTTTCAGCGGGGCGGTCACATGAGGCCGCCCCTGTAGTTTTAGGAGTGCTGCATCATGATTCGTCGTGCCGTTTATCCGGCGACCCTGGACCCGATTCATAACGGGCATATTGATATTGCCTTGCGCGCGGCCAAAATTTTTGATGAGGTTCTCGTTGGCATTTACGATGTGCCCAAGAAGAAACTGCTGTTCAGCGTTGAAGAGCGGGTGGCGTTTGCCCAACAGGTCTTTGCGGACTTTAGTAATATCCGAGTTGCGCAATATTCGGGATTGACTGTAAACTATGCTAAAGATGTTGGTGCAATGGCAATCATTCGGGGTTTGCGGGTCTTTTCGGATTTTGAGTTCGAATTTCGGATGGGGTTAGCCAACAAAAAACTGGCTCCCGAAATCGAAACCATTTCGATCATGACCGACGAGCAGCATTTGCATATCAGTTCGAGTACGATCCGCGAGATCGCCGAATTGGGTGGAGATGTTTCCAGCATGGTTCCGGCCTTTGTGAATGTGGCGCTGAAACGCCGCTTTGCGGAACTCCATGCCAGCCAAACCAGCCCCGGCTACATGATTAGCATTCGGGACTAACAAAGACGGAGAGGTTAGCGATGGATATTCAGCATTTAGTAGACCGGCTTGAAGACCTGATTGATGAAGGGCGGCACATGCCCTTTAGCAAATACACGATGGTGGATGAAGAACGCGCGCTGGAGCTGATTGACCAGATGCGCATTTCGATTCCTGAAGAAATCGAAAAGGCGTCGCGGGTTTTGGCCCAACGGGATCGTATTCTGGCGGCGGCCAACGAAGAAGCCGCCCGGTTGATTCAGCAGGCGCGCGAACAGGGCGTGCAACTGCTGGACCGCGAAGCGACGGTGCAGGCGGCCCAGAGCCGCGCTGCCAACATCGTCGAACAGGCGCGCCAGGAAGCCGAAGGCATCACCAGCGAAGCGGACCGGTATGTGATGGAAACGCTGGCGAAGCTGGAACAGCAGTTAGGCCGCGCGCTGACCCAGGTTCGCAACGGCATCACCGAACTGGCAACGGATCAACCCGCTGCGCCCGCGATGCCACCCGCGCAGTTCCCGACCCCGGCGCAGCTTCGGCAGTCGGTGGATGTTTCGGTTGATGGTCGCAAACAAGAAAACGTTTAGGTTTTTAAAGGGTATCCAGTCTGAGATACCTTTTGCATTTCCGGCGATTTTAGCTGTGCTGACTTAAAATCGGACGGTGTGTTTTCGTGTCAGGCAGCAGAATGACTCCGGTTATTTAATTTGCTCGGCGGGAATGACCACCGGCTCTTCATAACGCAGTATTATTCCCCTGCTGTTTTATTCAACTCCGGCTCGTGCTGGAGTTTTTGTTTCTGGTCAGGCTGGCGTCGTCAGGCCAGTGTGCCGCTGCCGATCAGATTGACGGTGGTTTCATCGCCTACAACCAGCGGCAGAAACGTTTTACCGGCAGCGGTTGGCGGATGGACTACAATAAAAAGCAGGTCTGTTCGAACAGAGAGAAGGACAACCATGCGTGAATCGCTGAGTCGGGTGGATGCTTTACTTCCGGCGGAAATTGCCCAACGGGCCGAAGAAGTTGGAGTCAAAAAAGCGGCCCTGGACACGGCCAGTTTATTGGCGCTGGCGGTACTGGCCGGGGCGTTTATTGCGTTGGGGGCCATGCTGGCGACAGTCGCTTCGGCAGGCGCAGCGGGCATTTTACCCTTTGGTGTGACCCGACTGCTGGCTGGTCTGGTATTTTGTCTGGGGTTAATCCTGGTGGTGCTGGCCGGGGCGGAACTATTTACCGGTAACAATCTGATTGTGATGGCTTGGGCCAGTCGAAAAATCAGCACAGCGGCGCTGCTGCGCAATTGGGGCATTGTTTATCTGGGAAATTTTGTGGGCGCGCTGGCAACCGCTGTTTTGTTATTCCTGACGCGGCAGTATACGTTTGGTAATGGCGCGGTTGGGCAGACGGCGTTAAGTATCGCTAACGCCAAAGTGAACCTGGATTTTGTTCAGGCGGTGGCATTGGGCATCATGTGTAACGCGCTGGTCTGTGTGGCCGTGTGGTTAACCTTTGGTGCGCGCACGGCATCGGACAAAATCCTGGCGATTCTTTTTCCGATCACCGCGTTTGTAGCGGCGGGCTTTGAACACTCGATAGCCAATATGTATTTCATCCCGTTAGGCTGGTTCATCAAACAATTTGATCCGGCGTTCGCGGCCAATACAGGGCTGGATTTAACGAATCTGACCCCCGCTGGTTTCCTGGCGAATCTCATCCCGGTCACGATTGGCAACATCATCGGCGGGGTGGTGATGGTGGCGGGGGCGTACTGGTTTATCTATCTACGGAAAAAGGCGGGGTAAGTGGGCGCTCTGGGAGCGCCCACTGATTTTAGCGTATTGGTTGCAGGGCGTTTTCGATCAGTTGCCGGATCGCCTGGGGATTAGCGCCAATCTGCCGCTCCAACAGACGGCCATCGCGGAAGATCATCAGCGTGGGAATAGACCGTACCTGGAACTGGCCGCCAGTCACGGGATTTTCGTCCACGTTGAGTTTGACCATTTTGACCTGTCCGGCATAGTCTTTTGCCAACTGCTCGACAACCGGTGCGATCATGCGGCATGGCCCGCACCAGGGCGCCCAGAAATCCACCAGTACCGGCACTTTGCTGTTCAGGACTTTTTGTTTGAAATTCGCATCGGTAACGTGTTCGACTTTACCGCCGCTGGCGTTTGCTGGTGGTGGGGCGGGTTTGGCGGCGGGCGTCGGCAGCGGGCCTTTATCCAGCAGATAGGCAACGTGGGCGCGAACGTCACCGGGGCGCACATTGTCCGCCTGCGATTTTACCTTCCGGTGGAAGCGATCTTGGGCCAACCCAACAACGGCAGGTGTGGTCGGACGGCCATATTCCTGATAAGTTTTGGGATTGGTGGCAATATCTATCTGCGCGATTAACACGGCTCCGGCGTGCTTGCGGGCGACGGTATTTACGGCGTCGGCTACTGCGCCATCGGGTTTCTGGCGGCTGTCGTACAGGTACAGCAGCACCGGTAGATTTTGCGCCAGGACTTTTTTCAGATTGTCATCATTGGTATGAATCGGTGTGTCAAAAACGGGCATAAGGTGAACCTCAATTTGCGTCAAATCTCTATCTTATAGACGCTGAATCGGGTTCATCCCTTTCCAAATTCGCTTAACTTTACCGGTTCTTTAACCGGTAGGAGGCGATCTGCCGACGGTTGATAACCGACGCCGAGTGCCGTTCCTAACATGACGGTGGCCGCCCAGTCCCCGCGATCATGCCCGCTGGCGGCTGCCGTGCCATCATGCAGGAGACGAACTTTTACCGGTTGCGCGATGCTCTGGCTGATAGTTTCCGAGAGAACTGCCGGAATATTGCCGATGAGTTGGCGCAGACTGGCATACATACCCTCCGGGCCTTCATCAGGTTGGCCGTCCCGATCAACATAGGTGGCCGCGCTGACGGGAATGGTGTGCGAAAGTTTGTGACCCGCTTCCGTCAGCTCTGTCCAGGTGTTGGCAATGGTTGTGGTCATGAAGTTAAAAAATGCCAGGATTTCGGCTGAATCTACGTATTGGGTTGGGATTGACGGTAAGGTGTACAGCCCGACAAGCCGATTTGCCGCATAAACGGCCAGCGCGCGTTTGATCAAACTTCCACCAAAATCCAGTACCAGCGCGGCGGAACTGCCCGGTGGTGTGTAGCGGGCCGCACCGACCAGCGGCAGGTAGTTGCTGTAGGGACTGCGATGCAGTTGGGGCGGCATTTCCCCCGCTTCCCGAAAAACACTTCGGGCATCATCAAGAAGGTGTTCCCCCACCGCGCCTATTGTTAACCCGCCGCCCAGCGTGACATGCTGAACCGCGCGCCAGTAATTCCACGCGGCCTCGTCCCATTCGGGGCGGGCGGCGCGATTGGCCGGATCACCGCGCCGGAGGGTGCGCAGCAGATAGCCCAGATGACGGCCAAACTGCTGCATAATGGCGTGAGCGGCGGCCTGCACCGACGCTTGATCGCTGGTCAGGCAGGTGTTCAGCAGCAGCGGCCAGGCGTTTTCTTGGGTTTCAAGTAGGTGGGATGTCAGGTTGAGCGCGGCGGCGTGCGCCTGGATTTGTTCACCTAGATAACGACTGGAGAGCAAATCGTAGCCGGTTTTGCCCAACACTTCCGGCGGGGCGCCGGGTAATTCCATAACTCGAATGCGATTGAGCGAAGCGGAATTGTGGGTGAGATAGCGCGGGTCAAACGGGTAACTGCTCATAAAACTCCCTTATAAGGTAAAGCGCCGTTCCAGAATCAAATCTTCGCCGTGATAAAAACCTTCGGTATCGGCTTGCAGCAGACCGGGATAAGTGGCAAACAGCCAGTCCCACAGCACATCCAACCGGGACAGCACCGGTTCGGCATCCTGACCCTGCCAGACGGCCTCCACCACAATCATTGTCCGGGTGTTGGTTAAAACATCCCGCACCTGCTGCTGCGCGGGTGTGTTTTGTGGCCCGACCAGATCGAAAAACTCAGCCAGATCGTCATCAAAAATATCATCGCCGGGACGGTTAACTTCGATGATGCCGAGGTTCAGATCAGCATACATCAAATCGCCGATGTCTGGCACCTCCGTGTTGGTAATGTGATAGGCGGGGTTAAGCTGTTGCAGTGCGGTTTCAATGGTGGTTAGGGTAATTTCCCGCATGTCGGTGCTGAGGTAGCGCATTAAATAGCCCATAGGTTGTGATCCTTATTTGATTCGAGCGGCATAAAGGCCCAGATGATTGGCAACGGGGCGTTCCCGCCCTGGAATCCGTTGGTCAATTGGCGAGTTGAGTAGGATAGGTTGGCCGTTCTCGCCTTCCATCACCAGCGTTGTTGAACCGCCCCCATCCAGATTGAGCGCGGTATAACCATTATAGCCGAGGGCAATCTCGGCTAGTTCAAACATGGAAACCCCCTCGCTGTAATTCGGCTGGCGGCCATCTACTACAATCAGCAGCAGCTTTGTGCCATCCTGGTTTAAGGCTATAGCCGTGCGAGGGTGCAAATCCCGGTGATAGTCTCCACCGGGAATGATAGGTTTTCCGCTCTCAATAAATATCAGGTTGCCGGAAATGGCGTTAAAAACTGCGCTATCTGTGGCGGTAAACTGCGCCTCATTTTGCTGACTGATAAAAAGTGTGGGGTGATTAGCGGCGTTTGGAGAATAAGTTATTCCCTCAGAACTGGCAAGCCCGGAGATACTGACCGGATCACCGTCATGCGGGTAATAGTTGAAAATGCCGTTTGACCACCAGGGAACGAAAAAATCGCCGTTGATTGCTATTTGGAGATCAAACTCCTGTAGAAATTGGGAGGTTGTGCGGGCTTGCAATGGGTGTTCTTGCCCAATTGCTCCCGGAGTGACGAAGAAATGAACTCCATCGTTAGTCAAATCAATTTCGATAACGTGAATAACAAGTGGGCGGGGGACAGTTCGTACATCCCGTTTATAGGTTACGCCCTCGAATAAGGTCTGTTGGCTGGCGGTTGGTACTGGGCGATGCGTGTACCAGAATTGATAGACAACACTGGAACCCAAGAAAATAGCAATGATCCCCAGCAGTAAGCTGTTTCCGGTTAAAACCAACCGTGTGATTTTGCGTTTGGCGCGTCTCTTGATCTGCTGCAAACGGAACACAGCCAGGAACAAGCCCGCCGCCAGCAGGCCCCAGACCCAGGTATCAGCTATTTGGAACAGGAGTATGGCTAGATACCGAAATTCATCCATATTTCTTCCTGAAGGTTTGACGTTTTAACCTGTTCCTGGCTGAATGGCAGCACGTAGCTGCTCCGCTTGTTTAATATCATATTCGCCGCTGCCGCGCCAGATGAGGTCGCCAGCGGCGTTTAACAGGAAAACCTGAAGCTGGTCGGTGTCCGGGATCGCCAGCGCGTCCAGGAATGCCTGCCGGTTTTGCAGGAACGCCGTGATGGTGATGGCCTGAAGATTGGCATCCGGGATGGCGAGATTCATCCCGGCGCGAATGAAAGCGCGCATAGCGGGGGCGAGGTCGGTGAAGATGGCAACACTGTAATA
>DATALK010000155.1:0-5333 GCA_036261085.1 Phototrophicaceae bacterium
CCAATGGCGGCTTTTCCGGCGAAGTCCCGCTGCTCACCAATACCCCCTATATTGCCAGCGGTAAGGCCGTGATCCCGACGCGACTGCTGCGCATTTGCGCCGAGGATTTCCGGCAGATGCTCACGGTTTGCGCGCCCGTGAGGATAAAACCGTTTTTGTCGCGCACCACCAGATTGCCGAGCCAATCTGTGCGCGGCTGCGCGCCGATAAAAATAAACAGCGCGACTGCCGGGACGGTTTCGGTGAGCTGCGTGTTGTTGTCAACGATGGTCAGACTTTCCAACCGGCCTTCGCCGTGCGCTTCGACCACTTCGGTACAGGGGCGCACCACAATATTTGGTGTCTCGCCAATCTGGTCAATCAGGTATTGGGACATACTTTGGGACAGCGATGGCCCACGCACCAGCATAATCACCTGACGCGCATAACGGGCAAAATACATGGCCGATTGTCCGGCGGAATTCGCCCCACCGACAATGTAAACCACATCGTCTTTACAGGACAGCGCCTCGGTCATGGCCGCGCCATAATAAACTCCCGCGCCAGTCAGCCGATCCAGGCCGGGAACGTCCAATTTACGGTACGAAACGCCAGTAGCAATCAGCAGCGCATGACAGCTAATCTCACAATCGTTCGACAGCGTCAGCACGCGGTAAACATCCTGCACGCGCAGTTGGGTCACTTCGGCGGGTGTGAGGATTTCCACGCCGAACCGTTTAGCCTGGATGACGGCCCGCCGCGCCAGATCAGCGCCGCTTAATCCCACTGGAAAACCGAGGTAATTTTCAATGCGGGAGCTGGTTCCGGCCTGACCGCCAGGGGCTTCCCGCTCCACCATCACCGTGCGCAGCCCTTCCGATGCGCCGTAAACCGCCGCCGCCAACCCGGCAGGCCCGCCGCCCACAATGGCAAGATCATAAAAGGGTTTTTCGGCGCGGGTTTTTAATCCGGCCTTTTCGGCCAATTGCTGCGTGGTTGGTTCAACCAGATGCCCGCCATCCGGGAACAACACCGCCGGTAATGTGGCGCGGTCTAGCTGGGCATAGGCCAACAGATTTTCCGCATCCGGGTTTTGTTCCACGTCCAGCCATTGATACGGTATCTGGTTGCGCGCCAGAAAATCTTTGACGGCGTGGGACTTGGACGACCACTGATGCCCAATCACCCGAATCCCGTCAAAAGTCGGATGATATGAAGACTGCCAATCGGCCAGCAGATCATCCAGCACCGGATAGAGTTGTTCCTCCGGCGGGTTCCAGGGCTTCATCAGATAAAAGTCAATTTTGACCAGGTTAATCGCCTGAATCGCCGCGTCAGTATCCGCATAGGCAGTCAGCAGCACCCGCTTGGCCTCCGGGAAAATCGGCCTCGCCTGGGTGAGAAATTCAATGCCGTTGAGTTCCGGCATCCGGTAGTCACAGACAAACAGCGCGATAACATCATTGCGGAGTTTTAACGCTTTGACAATATCGAGCGCCTGAAGGGAAGACTCCACACGAATAATCCGGTACTGGTCGCCATACTGGTGGCGTAAATCGCGTTCGACAGCCCGTGACACTTCAGGGTCATCATCTACGGCGAGTATCACTGGCTTATTTGCCATGTTTTCCTCTCGGTTCTGGTTATCAGGTCTAGAGAATTATTATCCATCCAGCGTGAATTTTCACCATTCAGTATAAACAGGGTCGGGGTTTTGTCGCCGTAAAAAAGTATTGGAATCCGCCAGCCAGGGAAAAACTTCCCGACTGGCGGTAAAACGCCGCGCTCACTCTGGCGTTGAAAAATATTCCCGCACGGCGTGCGGCGCGAAGATGCCGCGATCCGTGACGATGGCGCTGATAAGATGCGGCGGGGTGATGTCAAACGCCGGATAGTAGCCATCAATACCGTGAACGGCGGTGCGGACGGTGCCGGTTTCGCCACGCGCCACAAAAATTTCGGCAGGCGAACGTTCTTCAATCGGGATGTCCGCGCCGGTTTCGGTGGCGGGGTCGGGGCCATCATAGCCGAGAACATAAAACGGTTTGCCAAAATGATGGGCGGCAATGGCATGGGTCAGCGTGCCGATTTTGTTGGTGATATGCCCGTCCAGCGTCACCCGATCCGCCGCGCAGATGAATTTATCCAGCTTGCCAACGCTCATCAGATGCGCCGACATGCCATCGGTAATCAGCTTAAAGGGAATGCCCATTTCGAGCGCGCTGGCGGCGGTCAGCCGCGCGCCCTGGAAATAGGGGCGCGTTTCGCAGCCGACCAGAGTCACGGCTTTGCCCTGTTGTTTGGCCGTCCACAGCATCCAGCACAACGCCGCCCCCGCGATACAGTGGGTCAAAATCTGGTCGCCATCATTGACCAACCGCGCGGCATTTTGCCCACATTTCTGGCTGACCTCGTTCCCGCGCTGGATTTCCGCGTTCACATTGTCCAGCGCCGCACGGAACGGATCGGCCCCCTGCCGAAACGCTATCAGGGCGGCATCCAACGCCGCTGGGACGACGCGGTGTAAATCATCAGCGGTGGGGCGCGTGGCAATTAAACGCTGCGCCACACTTTCCAGATAAGCAGTCTGCTGCGCGGCGGGCATCGTTAAATCTCGCGCCGCCAACGCCAGCCCCAACCCGGCGACATACGCCAGCGGCGGCCCACCCTGCACCGTCATATTTTCAATCGCCTCGGCCACCGCTTCCACCGTGCGCAGCGTGATATATTCGGTCTTAAACGGATACGTGCGCCGATCCAGCACGATCACGGCGCGTTCGGCCTCATCGTAACGCAGCGTCTTAAAACGGTCTGCCAGCAGCGCGGGGGGAACCGGGGTCGAAGTTGAATTCATCGTCTAAAGCTCACACTATTGTTTTGCAAAGGAAGATTTTAACCCATTTGCTATAACACACTTAACCAGAAAAATGCAGAGGCAGCACCGCTCCAGTGATAAAACGGCCAGCCTCGGAACATAAAAAGGCGATGCTTTCCGCGATGTCCTGAGGAGAAGTGGTCGCACGATTTCGCCACGCTTCGCCCTGCTGACTTTGGGCGATAGCCTCTTCCAGGGACTGAATTTCGTCCACCGGGCCGGGCGCAACCACGTTCAGTGTCACCCCCTGCGCCCACGCTGCTGGGTGTGCCTGAAGGATTGCCTCACGCCGGGCAGCTTTCGCCAGGTTATAAGCATAGGCCGGAGACGGTAAATTCGGATTCATGCCAACAGCAATAATACGCCCCCAATGCTGCTGGGCCATACATGGCAATAATAATGGCAGCAGGTACAGCACCGGCGCGCTTTCGTGCTGGATGTCGTCTAAAGCAGCAGCGGCATCCAGCGCGTTCGGCGGTTCGGGATGCCAGCCACCGCCGGGATTAATGACACCAATATCTACCCGACCAAACTGTTCGATGGTCGTTGTCACCAGCTTTTGACAGCCAGCCACCTCAAAAATATCGGCCTGAACCGCCAGCGCCCGCCCACCCTGGCCGGTAATATGAGCTACTACCTGTTTGGCGGCGTCGGCGTTGTTATAATAATTTACGACCACCGACGCCCCTTCCCGCGCCAGGGTCAGCGCCGTACTACAGCCGATACCGCTGCTGGCTCCCGTGACAATTGCCACTTTCCCCGCACACATTAAGGTCATTCTAATTACTCCTGATGGTAGTTCTTAAAGTTAACAACGGGAATCATTCACCAACAGCCTGCGACAAAAACACTTCCAGTTCACGCGCCCACCCGGTCAATTCCTGCCATTCTGGCGGCCCATCACCCCACCAGTTCAGCCGAAAACCTGCCTTGAAATTCGACATCTGCAAACTAAAACGCCAGCCATCTATCGTTATCCCATACGTCTCAATATCATTCGAGGGGATTTGTATCTGTTGCCGTTTTTGCATCAAAGCTGCAAATGACGGTTCTGCCAATGCTACTTCGCTGACCGCTAGGGTGGGTTCGGTATGCCAACCTTCGCGCAGCCCCATCATGGGATCAAGAAACCGCTGGCGATCATATACTCGTTTCCAATGTGTGTGCCGGAGCAGTGGCCGCGCATAATCCTTTTCGGCAAAAATAGTGTAAGAATGCGCATCGCCGAAAGCGGGATAAGCGCAAAATTGCAGTACCCAAAACGGCGGCGCGGATTTAGGTGTGGCGACATACTCTAAAGCATGGTGGGCTTTTTCTTCCAGAATGCGGAATTCAGCGTGGCGTTGTTCAACCATAGCGCCTTCGTCTCTCTTATAACAATCGCGGTTGACGTTGGAAAACAGTACTTTCAACCGTTTCCAGACCACCATCCCGCAAAATATGGCGAACTTGCACGTTTTCCGCCACCACCTTCACGGCGGGGTCGAGCAGCGAACGGGTAATCAGGTGGTGGCGGTGGCAGTCGTGGGGATTAGCTTCGCTGCACATGATGGTGACATTCCCACCCTGCGCGGCGGTTTCGGCCACAATATCGAGCAGGCGGCGAATGCCACGTAAATACTCGTCCTGCCGCATCACGGCGACATAATCCACCTGCCCCAGATAGGCGGAACGTTCCGCGTCCTCGCCCGGTTTCTGCTGATCCTTGTACAGCCCTTCATCTTTGGGCAGCCCGCCCAGGTATTCCCCCGCATACTTATAATTGATGCCGTTCTCCACTAAAAACGCTTCCAATGCCGCTTTATTAAAATGCGGCACATAACGGCTGTACGGCGCACTGCGAACATCCACCAGCACTGTGATGTGGTGCTGCCGGAGCAGCATCAGAAAGTCGGCCCGCGAGATGTTGCTGTGGCCGATGGTGTACAAAATCAGATGATTCATCATTCTGCCGCCAGTTTTAAAACACGCAGCGCCCGGAGTGTTACCCAGGGATTCGGCTGTTTTTGGGCGCCAAAATCCACCCAGGTTTTGCCCTGGTAATCATACTCTAGCGCCCACCGCCCCTGCGCATCCTGTTTGTCCCGAATGATCGTTAACGCCTGACGCAACCGGGGATCACGCGCATAACCCAGGCGAACCAGCGCCTCCACATTCTGTAACAAATCGGTGACGTAAAAGACCGGGAAACCGAATTTCCACCAGTTGCCGCTCGGCTTCTCGGTGTAACCATGCGGATAGTTGGCCGCCGCCGGATCACCGGCCAGCAAAAACTCCGCGCCCTGCTGAATCGCGCGCTGTACCAGATCACTCCGCCGTTCTACCGGCCATTTGCTAAAAGCCAGCATCACTTTAACCGGCCCCATCGCCGCGATTTTGGACGCTATGAATGAGGATGGCTATTGGGTCGAACCCGGCCCGGGTTACGATCCCAAATATCGGGCCACCGTCTGGTCAATCCTGCTGTTGGCGCAGTTGG
>DATALK010000157.1:0-3967 GCA_036261085.1 Phototrophicaceae bacterium
CCAATGGCGGCTTTTCCGGCGAAGTCCCGCTGCTCACCAATACCCCCTATATTGCCAGCGGTAAGGCCGTGATCCCGACGCGACTGCTGCGCATTTGCGCCGAGGATTTCCGGCAGATGCTCACGGTTTGCGCGCCCGTGAACAGTACGATTTTGCCGGAAATGGCAAAGCGCCTTCAGGCGATGGACAACAATGTGCGCCAGTACGAGAAGATGTCCGCGCTTGGCAAATTGGCTGCCGGTTTAGCGCATGAATTGAATAACCCGGCGGCGGCAGCGCGGCGCACTGTTGAACAATTACGAGAACATCTCGACCTTTTTCAGTCGCTTTCAACCCAGTTGGGTTGTTTGTCGCCTGAAGAGATGAACGCGCTGATTGCGTTTCGCGCTACCGTCCTGGCAATTGCGGCCAACGCGCCGGAACTTCACCCCCTAACGCGCAGTGATCGGGAGGGCGAACTCACCGATTGGCTGGCGGCGCGTGGCATTCAGGAAAGCTGGAATCTTGCGCCTGCATTAGTGGCAGCGGGCGTGCAGCCGGTGCAGTTAGACGACTTTGCCGCTCAAATTCCGCCGCCCTATCTGGGCGATGTGCTGGGATGGCTGAATGCGCTGTTGAACCTCAACAGCCTGTTGTATGAAGTCGATCAGAGTACGTTTCGGATTTCAGAATTGGTCAAGGCTGTCAAGTCCTATGCGTACATGGATCAAACGCCGCAGCAGGCCATTAATATTCACAAGGGGCTGGACGACACGTTGGTCATCCTCCGGCACAAGCTGGGGAAGGGCATTGAAATCAAACGTGACTATGATGTGGCGCTCCCACTCATTCAAGCCTACGGCAACGAGTTAAACCAGGTGTGGACGAATCTGATTGACAACGCCATTGACGCGCTGGACGGTCATGGGGCTATCACCCTGCAAACCGCCGCCGATGGCGATCAAATTCTGGTGACGATTGCCGACAACGGGCCAGGGATTCCGTTGGACATTCAGCCGCGCGTGTTTGAACCGTTTTTTACGACTAAACCGATGGGCAAAGGTTCGGGCTTGGGGTTGGATACCGTGTACCGGATTGTCGTGCAGCATCATCACGGGGGGATTACGCTGGAATCCCGTCCCGGCGATACGCGCTTTATCATTCGTTTACCGGTCAAACAACCAGCAGAGAAAGGTTAAAACCATGTCCTGTTCCCATATGGCTGAAATTCAGGATGTCACGCCGAGCGCAAATGGCTGTGAGGACTGCCTGAAAACCGGGGATTCGTGGATTCATCTGCGCATTTGTTTAATCTGCGGGCATGTGGGCTGCTGTGATTCGTCCAAAAACAAACACGCCACCCAGCACTTTCACGCTACCGGCCATCCGATTATTCAATCTATGGAACCCGGCGAAGATTGGCGCTGGTGTTATGTGGATCAGATGGGGGTGTAGCTGCGCTATTAGGTGAGGATAGGGTGGTTCACCGCAACCTACCTACCAGAACCAATCCCATTACTCACTGTCTGCCGCCATCTAAGATTAAAACGGGGGCGTTTTTGAAGTGTTCCGGCTCAGGAATTAAAATGAGATTATCTCTGATGCCAGACTCAATTTTAGGGGGGTAATGTTGTTTGCGCTTCTACTTTTTCTGACTTTGTTTTTAGTTCCATCCGCACAAACGCCGCCAGAAAACGCCATTAAAATTCCGGCTGATGCGGTTAAGGGTACCGAATATTATTTTTTTGCCGACATGTATGGCGTCTATTGGGAAGAAGACAGTTCGGCGGTTCATGTGCCGGTAACGGTAGCGGATGAACGAACCTTTTTACGGTTTGAACTTTCGACGGGGCAAGCAGAAATACCGGCCCATAACCCGCAAACCGTTCAACTAACGCCCAAAGATCAGGAACATTATCGCGCCAATGATGCGATGGCTTTTCTCGCACCGGACGGCCAAAAAATCGTATATTCAACGAGTTTCACGGTTTTCAAACATGGCTTGTATGGTGAGGGGTACTACACGAACTTATGGGCCTGGGCTGATTATGTGGGGCCAGACCAGAATATGGATGCGGCTTTTGGTTTGCTGCCGGACGATTTTTCACCCGAAGGCCTGATTTGGAGCGCTGATGGCAGCGTTATTTATCATTCGAGTATGACAAATAACGGTTTCCAGTTATGGCAGTTACACCGCCTATCTGGCGAAGAGCTTTATGTGGATACATTTGATGTGAGTGCGGCTTGTATTCGCTATCAACGAATTTTTGACATGACACCCGATGGGGCAAATATTCTTTATCTCAGTGATACCGTCGGTGAGCAGGACGCCCTGACACAGCCTTTTATTTGCCAGTTGACAGTCTGGCGCTCCAATTTGCCGGATGAATTTGCGGAGAAAAGTGCTGTAACGGAACGACGGATTTACGATGAAACCAACGTGATTGGGGCCGGGTTTATACTGGATAATGCCCAAGCGATTCTGGTAGCGGACAGCCAAAAGGGGATTTTGTTGCTTGATCTCAAAACTGGGACGACAACAATTCTGAACCCGGATGTGACCGACAGTTGGGCCTGGCAGGTTATCTTTTCGCCGGATGCTCAATGGGCGCTTGTATCTGCCAATGGTGGGTGGTATATCGTCCCAACTGGACTGCCAGGTTGATGCTGGGACGCTTTTTAGGCGGGTTCGGAAGGGGCGAGACTGGTCTCGCCCCTATAAATCAGAAGTCAAACCGATACCATTACTCGCTGTTTGCTGCCGCCATCTGCTCGTAGACCGGAATTAACGCCTGATACGCCGCCTGGGAAATTGGCAGCATGGTCGCATACACCTGCTGCGCTTCGGGATTCGGCTCAAAGACTTCGGCCACGCGATTCATACTTTCGATCATCGAAAAGTCGGGATAAAGTCCGACGCCAACGCCCCCGGCCAGCGCCGCACCCATTGACGTGGCTTCTTCCAGAATGGCTAACCGCAGCACCGGCACACCAAAAATATCCGCCATAATCTGATTCCACAACCGGCCCCGCGCGCCGCCGCCGATGACCCGCATGGCCTTGATCTGCGCCCCCTGCCGCTCGAAGGTGTTCTGAATCAAGGCCAGATGGAAGGTAATGCCTTCCAGCACCGCACGGATCATATCTTCACGGGTATGGCGCACCGTCAGGCCGATAAACGCGCCGCGCGCGTGGGGATTCCAGTACGGGCTGCGTTCGCCCAGCAGATACGGCAAAAAGTAGAGACCGCGTGCGCCTGCCGGGGATTTCCCCGCCTGGGCGTTCATCAATTCATACGGGCTGAGATTCAGCGCCTGGGCCGCCTGCGCTTCCGGCAGGCATAATTGGCGCTGTGTCCAGGCGTAAGAGCCGCCCGCCATTTGCATCGCGCCGCAGGGCGAATACATACCGGGAACCATATGCGCAAAATTGTTGGTTTTGAACTCCGGTTCATAAATCGGTTTGGCTGTTGCCAGCGCAATCCAGGCCGAGGAGCCGATATAACAGAAGGCATCACCTTCTTTAACCACCCCCGCGCCGACGCCCGCGCAGACACCATCCCCCCCACCAATAACAACGGGTGTTCCGGCGGGAACGCCCACTTCTTCCGCCACATTCGGCAGCACCCCGCCGATAACGGCTGTTGAGGGGCGCACCTCCGGCATCTGTTCCAGGTTCAGTCCGGCAACTTCAAAAATCCGTTCCGACCACCGGCCTTGATCGAGATCATACAAAATGCTGCCGGAGGCGTCGGTGACATCCGTTACAAACTTGCTGGTCAGACGAGCGACCATTGCATCTTTGGCCTGCCCGAATTTGTAGGCTTCGCGGTAGATGTCCGGTTGGTGGTCACGCAGCCAGAGGATTTTGCACAGCGTCGAAGACGCGCCGATGCGTTCGCCAGTAATACGGTAAATCTCCGCCGTCGAAATTCGCTCGGTGAACCAGCGTTCCTGCTCTACCGAGCGCTGATCGGCCCAGATGATGG
>DATALK010000161.1:0-11723 GCA_036261085.1 Phototrophicaceae bacterium
AGGTGACGGTTAAAAGCTGCATCGCCACCAGCGACAGCACCCCAAAGGCGACACATAATCCTGCCAGGAACGTGCGGGTTCCATCCCGGCGCAGCGAACGTAGCGCGTAACGCAGATCAAACGCGAGTTTCATCGTTCACCCCCGGCCAGCAGACCGTCAACAATATGCAGCACGCCATCTACGCGGGCGGCAACCGCGGGATCATGGGTGGCGATGACCAGTGTCAAGCCGAGTTCGCGCCGCAGTTCGGTGAAGAGGTTCAGAATGGACTCACCCATCGCGGTGTCCAGATTACCCGTTGGTTCGTCAGCCACCAGGATGGATGGCTCGTTGACCAGCGCTCGGGCGATGGCGACGCGCTGCTGCTGCCCGCCGGAAAGTTGATTCGGGCGATGGTGCAGCCGGTCACTCAACCCCACCATATCCAGCACCCGTTTCGCTCGTTCGGCGCTGCGTTCGGGATGGCGACTGGCGAACAGCGGGACTTCCACATTTTCCAGCGCAGTCAGGGTCGGAATCAGGTTAAAGCTCTGGAAAACCACGCCGATTTTTTCATTACGAAAACGGGCTAACCGGGTTTCATCCATGTTGGTGATGTCTTCACCATCCACCTCCACCTGCCCACTGCTGGGGGTATCTAATCCGGCCAGGATGCCGAGCAGCGTAGATTTGCCCGAACCGGACGGGCCGGTGATGGCGATCCACGCGCCGCGCGGAATACTAAAAGAAATCCCCCGCAGAATTTGAAGCTGCTCCCCGGCCAGAGGCAGTTCGCGCGTGATATTTTGCACCCGAATGATGTCGGGTGCGCTTGGTTTCGGAACAGAATTAGTTCGACGAACGGCAACTGCTTGCATGACGATTGGCTCCTTTTATTACCGAAGCCTATCGTAACAAGCACCTGTCGCAGAATTATCGCCGGTTTGTCGCAGCTTTGTCGCAATGTGCGCTGCGATGCAGTACGGGCTGGGGCAGCGGCAGGCGTTCCGGGGGCGGCGTTTCCGCACAGGGCAGCGTTAGTTTAAAACAGGCGCCTTCCCCCGGCACACTCTCCACTGTCGCGTGTCTGCCCATCGCTTCCGTAAAGGATTTGACCAGGGCCAGTCCTAAACCCGTACCGCCATTACTGCTGCTGCGATAATAACGCTCCCAGACATGGGGCAGGTCTTCCGGTTGAATACCTTCACCGGTATCGCGTACCTCGATGAGTGCGGTTTCCTCTTTAGCCTCAGCCCGAACGACAATCAAGCCGCCCGGTGGAGTATGCCGCAGGCTGTTGTGAACGAGGTTACGTAAAACCTGTTCCAACCGCGTTTCATCAGCCAAAATTGGCGGCAACCAGGGCGGCGTTTGGGCCAGGACTTCAACCCGGTTAATCCGCCACGCCAGCGGCGCAACGGTTTCGACCACCCGGTTAATGACCAGTGATGCGTCCAGCGGCACGCACTTCAGCGCTAATTGATCCACTTCGGCCCGTGACAGTGCAAATAAATCATCAATCAGGGTTTGCAGTCGGATGACTTCGCGCTCCACAATTTCCACATCATTCTTAGAAATTCCGCGCTCTTGCCCTAATGCCGACTCCAGATAAGCGCGAACCGTCGCCACCGGGGTGCGGAGTTCATGCGAGACGTTGGCTGTGAGTTCCCGGCGCGTTTTTAATAACGCGCTGACCGTTTCCTGCTCGGCTCGTAAATCATTCACGGTGGTTTCCAGGCTGGCGACCATCGCGTTAAAGTCGGTCTGCAACTGCGCGATTTCATCCTGCCCGCTGACCGTGATTCGCACACTGTAATTACCGGTTTGAGCGGAATGCGCCCCTTGCAGGAGGGCATCCAACCGCCGTTTAGTGCGCCGCGCGAAGAAAAAGGACACCACAATCGAGACTGGCAGCAGGGCAATCAACACCGTTGTTACACCCAAAATGACCAGACCCAACATGGGCATCATCAACTGCATCCGGTAGATGAATTGGGTCAGCGGGTAATCAGGAATCTCAAACGATGTCCGGTTGGGGTAGTCCGAAAACACCAGCAGCAGCATTAACGGCAGGGCGATAGCACTCTGGAAGGATAGCGCCGCAATCAACTGATTATTCACCAGC
Source organism: Phototrophicaceae bacterium (assembly GCA_036261085.1). Taxonomy (GTDB): domain Bacteria; phylum Chloroflexota; class Anaerolineae; order Aggregatilineales; family Phototrophicaceae; genus CFX2. The sequence continues at coordinate 2,106 of DATALK010000161.1, forward strand.
GACCACAGCAACCGCCGCACACACAAGCGGTTCCACCAGACCAGGAAGCGTGCCAGAACCCGGAAAAACACAAATGAGAACGCATGAACGCCCAGGAACAGCACGTCCGTGTTATAGCCCATTTCTTCGCCGTATAATCCGTAGCCGACAATTTGCAGCAACCAGACCCCTAGCAGCAGGTAAAGGAGCAGTATCGGGATGGTCATGATGACTGATTCCGCAATCAACTGTCGCAACCAGCCGCCTTTGATGGGCCGCAGCCGCAGCGCGTAATACAGCGCGCAAATGGGATTGGTAAAAAAGAGTAGCGTCATGTGGTAGACGGATCGGCTCTGCTGACCGTAAACTAACACCACAAACAAGGTCAGACACGCCCCCAGCACCAGGACTTCCAGAGTGGTGCGCCCTAATGAAGCCGACTGAAAGACGCGCCGTAAAAATCGCTTTAACGATGCCATCTATAACCGACCCCCCAGACCGTTTCCAATGCGTCACCCGACGTTTTTAACTTCTTGCGCAGGCGTAACACGGTATTATCTACCGAACGATCCCCATCCACGTAATTTTCACCCCAGACCGTTTCTAACAAGTAGGCGCGGCTGAAAACCCGTCCCGGATTGCTTAGCAGCAAATAAAGAAACCCAAACTCGGTGCGCGTCAAATCCACCAATTCGCCTTCGACAGTGACGCTGTGCGCGTTGGTATCCAGGCACAAACGATCCGCTTCCAGTATTGTTTTTTCGGAATTGGGCTGTTGATCGGCTTGCAAGGTTTGCTGAATCAGTTCGCGGCGGCGCAGCATGGCCCGGACCCGCGCTATTAGTTCCCGCATACTGAACGGCTTGGTCAGATAATCGTCCGCGCCCATTTCCAGCCCTAACACCCGATCAATTTCAGCATCACGGGCGGTCAGCATCAGCACCGGTATGGGGGAATTTTCGCGCAGGTAGCGTAGGACATCTAGGCCATCCATCCCTGGCAGCATCCAGTCCAGAATCACCAGATCAAAGGCGGTTTGGTTGGCGAGTGCTAACGCCGTTTCGCCGTTGACTGTGTGCGTGACTTGATACCCAACAGCTTCTAACTCCCGCACGACCACAGCGGCCAGGTCGGTGGCATCTTCAACCAATAAAAGGTGCTGAGAAGTCATGGTTATGTGTTTGCCTATTGATCCGTATTTAGCCCAAAGAAATCACGGGTCTTGATGACCTTCCTACATTGTAGCCCCATGTGTTTGACATGAATAGATCAATTGAACGGCGAACAATGGGCCAGATCAGGCTGGTGGTTGATTGGGATAAACAAGGGTGGTGGTGAGAAAAACATTTCGCGTTACAATACGGCGGAATGGAATGGAATATATGTGCTATGACCGACACACAAAAACTGGTTTTTCAAGGTGGGACTCTGGTTTTATATCAGGTGGAGCAGGCTGCCGAAGTGCCGTCCGTTTTCCGGTGGGAAAAAGGCCGCTGGCGCTGCGAGGCGTATCACTATCCGGCACTGGTAGCGTGGCTGGAAGGGCAGCCCATTCGGGATGCGGTTCCCCGGTGGGAACGCCTAAATTTAACGCTCTATGATGAGCGCCAGCCGCATGATTACCAGTTAGCGGCGCTGGCCGCCTGGGAACAGGTGGGGCATAAAGGCAGTATCGTTTTGCCGACAGGGGCGGGCAAAACCTTTGTGGCGATTCAGGCGATTTATCAGGTGGCGCGTTCGGCGTTGGTGGTCGCGCCGACAATAGACCTGCTGCACCAATGGTATGCGCGGTTGGTGAACGCCTTCTGCACCGAGATCGGGGTGTATTATGGTGGTGAAAAGATCGTTAAACCGCTCACGGTCACGACGTATCATTCCGCTGGGGATTTGATCGCCAGTTATGGGAATACTTTTAAACTGATTATTTTTGACGAGGTGCATCATTTACCTGCGCCCAGTTGGGGTGAAACGGCGCTCATGTCCCCGTCGCCGTTCCGATTGGGGCTAACGGCGACTTATCCCGAAGATCATGAACAAACCAATGGCCGCTGGCGGGTGGATGACCTGATTGGCCCGATTGTGTTCACTCAGGCGATTGATGATCTGGTGGGGGAACGGCTGGCCGAGTACCGCACCGAACGGATTCGGGTGGATCTAACGGCGGCTGAACGGCAGCTTTACGATGCCGATTTTGCCATTTATTCGAATTTTTTCCGCTCCCGGCAATTGCAGCGAACACATGGCCCGAACTGGTTGCTGGAACTGATGCGACTGAGCGCTTTTGACCCGGCGGCGCGGCGGGCGCTGTTGGCGCGCAATCGCCTGACGCGCTTGCTGGCCGGGTGCGAGGGTAAGCTGGCAACACTGGATAATCTGCTGCGGGAGTACAGCCATGAGCGGGTGTTGATTTTTACCGAAAATAACGCCGTCGCCTATGCGATTGCGCGCCGTCATTTAATCCCAGCGCTGACCCATGAAACCAAAGCGGCTGAACGGAAACACATTCTGGATGGGTTTCAAAGCGGATTATATCAGGCCGTTGTCACCTCGAAAGTGTTAAATGAAGGCGTGGACGTGCCAGAGGCCAAAGTCGCCATTGTTTTGGGCGGTACGGCCAGCGCCAGGGAATATATTCAACGCTTGGGACGGGTGCTGCGGAAAGTGGGCAACCGGCAGGCCGTACTGTTTGAAGTGATCGCCCGGAACACCATCGAAGAGGGTAAGTCCCGGCGGCGGCAGCCGCGCCAGGAGCGGGTGTAATGCTCACGGCGGATTTGGTGCGATCCCTCTTGCGGCGGCGCGGTGATAATCTGACGATTGAACTGCTGCCGACTGCGCCGCCCAATCTGAAAACCGCCGGGGAGTTGATTACCCGGTTTCAGGAGCAGGTCGGCCAGCCCCATCACATTTGGGATGCGGCGTTGGAAGCCTATGAAGGCGAACGCACCGATTACATTGTCATTCGGGGATTGGCGAAGGTACTGGAAGATGCCGCGACGATTAACCCCGTAACGCCAGCGGTGGCGCCCGTTGAACTGCGGGAGCAGTTATTCCGACATGGCCCTGTGTTTGATAAAAATGATTTGTTCCATCAGCAAACCCGGGCCGATGTGCTGACCGGCATGGCGCGGGCGTTGGGCGTTACCCCGGAGCAGGTCGAACAAGCGTTATTTGCGGATCGTCCGGCGGAGTATGTGCTGGTGGATGTTGGCGCGGTGTGGACGCCGGAGGGTCTGATTGCGCGCTACAACCTGGAACTGGCGCGCGGGGTGTTGTATTGGGCCAGCGCCATGCAGGTGGAGATTCACGATAGTTATAAGGATTTCTGGCACTATCTGAAGCTGTTTAAACTGATGTTTTGGGCAACGGTCAAACCGGAAGGCGGGTATCAGGTGCAGTTGGATGGCCCGATTTCGCCGTTTGTGAAGTCTACGACGCGCTATGGGCGGCAGTTCGCGGCGTTTTTGCCCGCGTTGTTTTTGTGCGAACAGTGGCAAATGGTGGCAGAGGTGCGCCTGCCGCAAGCCGAGGAACCGCTACAGTACCGGTTGGATACCACTTCGCCGTTACGCACCCACTTTAAGAAAAGCGGTGAATTTGACAGCCGCCTGGAAGCGGATTTTGCCGCTGAGTTTGAGGCCAAGTTTGGCGGCGAACGGGGACAGTGGCAGTTAAGCCGCGAGGATGAGGTGCTGCTGTTAGGGGATACGGTGATGATTCCCGATTTTGCCCTGACGCATAAAAAGGATGGGCGGCGGGCCTTGATCGAAATTGTTGGTTTCTGGCATCCCGAATATCTCAATCGGAAGATTGAAAAGACCCGCGCGGCCAACCGGCGGAATCTGCTGCTGCTGGTCTACGAGGGCGTTAATCTGGCCGAAGACCGCCTGCTGCATATCCCCGGTGAGGTGCTGTATTTTGCGAACAAGCCGGTGTTAAAAGATGTCATGGCCGCTGTTGAACGGGTGGCAGAGTAATAAAATGTTGATGAGGTTAGGATTCTCCCCTTACTGCTATTGCGGTAAGGGGATTTATTTTTGATTTAGCGTTCCAAACGGGTTTGCGCGGACGTGTTCTCGACCAGTTTTTTAACTTCGTGGTATTCAATCAGCGGCATATCACCGGGAATGGTGTACTTAATGGCGGCGGTGGCCGCGCCCCATCGCAGCGCTGTCGGTAAATCGCCAAATTGTAGATAGCCATACAGGAAACCGGCGTCAAAGGCATCGCCGCCGCCAACGCGGCCAATGGGTTCCGCCGGAAAAACCCCCTGGGTGTAAATTTGGCTGTCGGTTCCGCTGGTCGCCGCTCCGCGACTGCCGAGTGTGATCACGATGACCGCCTGCGGATACCGCTGGTGAAGCTGCTCAAAGATGGTTTCGATAGGGGTATTTTCGGCAAAGCCAAACAGCCGATAGACATCCGTGATGGGAGTCAGAATGATATGGGCGGCCTGAAGAAACGGTTCGCAGCCCGCAGCAGCGGCGGCAGGCGACCACAGTTTGGCACGGTAATTCACGTCAAAGCTGACCAACCAACCTGCGTCTAGCGCTTGCCGCAGGGCAGCGGTTGCGGTTTGCGCGGCACAATCACTGAGCGCCGGAGTGATACCGGTCAGATGCAGCAGGCGCGCGTTGCCAGGGCGGAATAAGTCAGCGGGTAAATCTTCCGGCTGGATAGCGCTCATCGCACTGCGGGCGCGATCATAAAAGACGCGGCTGTCGCGGGGCGGCTGGCCTTCTTCTAAAAAGTATAGACCTATGCGGTCTTCGTCCGTCCACATCACCTGGGAAACATCAACCCCCTGCGCTGCCAGTGTGCCGGTGATATAGTGTCCTAGCGGATTATTGGTCAGGCGTGAAAGCCAACCGACACGCAAGCCCAGCTTTGCCAGCCCAACAGCGGCGTTCGATTCGCTGCCGCCGACCTCAATATCCAGCGATTGGGTTTGCTGGAGGCGGCGGAAATTCGGTGGAGTCAGGCGCAGCATGGTTTCGCCGAGTGTAACAACGTCGTAAACGGTCATGATGAAATTATCCTGTCCGTGTAAATAAGTAGATTCAATGGCGACAACCGGGGTTATGATCGGAAATCTTCGCGCGGCGGGTTGAAGACATCCAGCAGCAGACTTTCTTCCAACGCCAAGACGCCATGGGTCAGGTCTCCCGGAATTTGAATTGTTTGTCCGGCGGCGAGTTCGATGACTTGATCGCCAAGCGTAAAATTGACCCGGCCTTGCAAAATATAGGTCGCCTGGGCGTGGGGGTGGCTGTGCAGTGCGCCCACCGCGCCCGGTTCAAAATGGACTTCGACCATCATTAAATGTTCGCCGTCGCTGGCGATCCGGCGTTTGACCCCAGGGGCGACGGTGAGCCAATCGGAAGCCATGTTCATTTCTCCTTAAGGCAGTCTGATTGATTTTGAATGCTGTTTATATACGATGTGCGCTCCGTCTGCCATAAGTTTGAGGTACGACTTAAACGGGATGCGCGTGGGCTAGGTTTAAGGTCTGGCTAAAAATAGGTCAGTTGGCACATGTATTTAATGGTCGGGGTTTGTATACTGGCTCATAAGCGGTGATCTATGGATGCACTGTTGTGGGGCTTGATGTTGAAGCTATTCGATGATTGGTTTGATTTCATGAGTCCTGAAACCGTCCGTGTAATGCTGGTTGACGATAACGAGATGGTACGGATGAGCATGGCGGTTTTTCTGGAAACCTGCGATGACCTAGAACTAGTAGCCGAAGCCGAGAATGGGCAGCAAGCGGTGGCACTGTGCGACACGGTGCAACCTGATGTGGTGTTGATGGATTTAATTATGCCGGGGATGGATGGGGTCGCGGCCACCCATATCATTCGCCGCGATCATCCCGAAATCCGCGTGGTGGTTTTAACCAGCACGGTTGACCCTTTAATGGTGGATGCGGCGCTAACTGCGGGTGCAGATGCCTGTTTATATAAAAATGCGGGCGTAGACGAAATGGCAACCACCATTCGTGCGGTTGCCGGGAGTGACGAGTAAAGTGTTTTCGCCGGAGCTAAATGTGTTTAGAACCCGCTGCGGTTAAGAAACCTGACCGCAGCGGGTTTCTTTTCATATTTGTGATTTTACGGCGCGTTGATGGTGAATGTGCCAACGGCGCTCCATCCGCTCCAATTTCCATCCGGTTTTTGAGCGCGAACGCGCCAGTAATACACGCCGTTTTCCAGTTCCGGTGTTGTTACCGAGAACTGCTCTCGCGGCAGCACCCCAATAGGATAGTCGGTATAGGTCGTAAATGCCGAGGAACGGTCAAGCTGGACTTCGTAAGCGATAGCCCAACTGAGGTGGCCCCAGGAGAGTTCGAACGCCCGGTTGTTGGACAGGTTGAGGCCGGGAGCGGCGCTGGCGGCTGATGTGACCGAGATGGTCTGAAGCCCACTCTGATTGTTAACGCCGGAGACCATAATGTAATAGGTACGATTGGCCGTCGCGTTAAATTCGAGCAGTGACGCCTGATTGCCGCTGCTGATGTTATTATTGCATCCGACGGCGGTGAGATGGCCGCGCGTTCCGGTCCAAATGGAAATCAAGGTGTCGTAGCTGGAGCCAATCGTGTCTATCCGGTAGCGATTGTTATACTCCGGTGTATAGGCATACCAGACCGTGTTGGCGCTAATCTGCGAAGTGCAACTGAGTGGTCGGGGGTCATCAGCGGTGTCGAGCGCGTTGACGGTGGATTGGGTGAAACTATACGGAAGTTGCCGGATAGGGTAGGCATGGTCAAAGTCGTCGTTAGATGGCGCACAGTTGCCGAAGGGTATCCCGCTAAAGTTGGTGTAATCGACACTGTCGTTGACGCTGTCGCCAGAGCCAGCGCCAAAGCCGGATGGCCCATCGGCAGCCCCCCACCAGTTATTCTGCGCTGTAATCCAGGTGCTGCTGCCCATGACAGCGGTATGGCTGTTGGCGACCAGACAGCTAGAGTCCATAGCTAGAGAACTCCCATCAGCGAAGACCGCACCGCCTTCATTGGCACTATTGTATTTGAATTGGGCGCTGTTAAGCGTGCCGATCCCAAATCCGGCAGTGGTCAGGTAAAGGCCGCCGCCTTTGTAACTGGCGTGGTTGTGGTCGAAAGTTCCACCCGTGATCGTGAGTGGGGCGTTGTGGTTGGCGATGCCGCCGCCGTTGTAACCAGCGATGTTTTGTTTGATGGTGCTGTCGGTCAGCGAAGCTGCACCTGAATTCCAGATCGCGCCCCCATCATAGTAGGTGCTGTTGCCCTGGAAGGTTGTCCAGGCGATGGTCGAACTGCCGCTGCTGAAGATGGCGCCGCCGTTGTTTTCGGAGTGGTTATCCGTGAACCACGCGCTGGTGACATCCAGATTGCCGTAGTTCATAATGGCGCCGCCGCCGCTGCTGCTGATCCAGGTCTGATTACGGTTGAAAGAACTATTTGTGACGGTTAGTAGACCCCAGTTTTCGATGCCGCCGCCAGCGAAAGTCGCGGTGTTGTTATAAACCTGACTGCTGCCCAAAATGATGGTGCTGTCAGCATAAGCGCTAATGCCGCCGCCGTTACTGGCACTATTGCTTTCGATACGGGCGTCGGCCAGGGTGATTTTGCCACTGTGATTGTAGATGCCGCCGCCTAAACTGGCATAGTTGTTGCCGATCAGGATATTGACCGCCAGGAAAACTTCTTTCGCGCCGCCGCCACCTTGAGCGCTCATGTTGCCACTATCTGCGCCGGGGCGGGTTGGCTCCGGTTGGCTGACGGGGACGCGAGGCTGCGCGAGTTCATCTGAGCTGGTTTCGGAAACCGCCTGCGCTCCCATACCGACCTGTACCGGGATATTGTTGTAGAGGGCCGCCCCATAGGTAGCGAAGTTGTAGCGCAGATGGGTATTTTCGGCTGACAGCCAGCCATTATCGTTGTAAATGGCGCCGCCCCAAACGGCGATATTATTGCTCAAAACCGAATGGGTGAGTGTGAGCCAGCCGCTGCTGCTGGCAATGCCGCCGCCGACGCCCGTACCCGCCTGGTTGTCGGAAATCAGCGCGCGGTTGATGGTCATTGCTCCCCAATTTCTGAGGCCGCCGCCCCAGCCTGAAGCCAGATTCGCGCGGACGAAAGAACCATTCAAAGTTACTGAACTGCTGAGACCCGTGTGCATAGCGCCACCGTTGGTGGCCCGGTTGCCAATGAAGGTTGATCCAGTGTCGCTAACCGACCCGAAGGTATTGATGCCGCCACCGTCCTCAATCGCCTGGTTATTTTCAAACCGACAGTTGTACAGGTCTATACGACCATCGCTGCCGACACCAATGCCGCCACCGCTTGTGGAAGCAGTATTGTTTTTAAACTCGGTGAGGCTGGCATAAACCTGGCCCCAGCTATCCAGGCCGCCGCCATATTGGGCGCTGTTATTCTCGAATTTGCTGCTAGAAATCGTGCTGCTGCTGCCGCTGTCACCGTTGATGCCGCCGCCGTTATAGGTCGCGTGGTTTTGGGTGATGGTCGTGCGGAACAAGGCGAGGTTGCCGTGATTGAGTATCGCCCCGCCATTATCCGCCACCCCGTTAATCAGGGTGACTTCTTGCAGATATAGGTGCGTACCTGGGGCGACTTCAAAGAGGCGGAAGGGAGCGGCGGCAGCGCGGGAAATCGTCGCGTTCCCGCCATAAATAGAGATGTTGCTGGTAATCACCGGCAGGCCGTTTTGTCCACTGTAGGCGCTGGTTAGGGCATAGGTCGTATTGGGTTTGAGATAGATGGTGCCATAACCGTCAAAATTAGCCTGCTCGATGGCCTGAATCAGCCCAGCCACATCCGGCACTGCGCTGGATGTCCCGTTTAAGACCACATCACCAGCGGCCTTATTCCAACCGCTGACGCGGATGTAATAGGTTGTGCCGGACGTTACAGCAAAAGACACACCGGATTGGTAACTGTCACAAACGACTTCGGTTAACCCGGATAGCGATGTGCCGCGCCAGACTGACAAAACGGTGTTGAAATTTGAACCCCAGGTGTTAAACGTCAGGGTATCGTTATAAGGAGCGACATATTTGTACCAGACCGATTTGCCATCGTTATAACCGCAGCTTGGTGTTTTTTCCCCAGATTGAGTGGTCGCCCAGCGGGTATCTGCCGTATGAATATAAGGAAAATCAATGATAGGGGCATTGGCAAAATCGTTGTTAGCAGGCGGCGTCGCGTTAATAATAAAGGAGCGCGTAACCCAACCGCTGCTGGTTCCATTGACCGGATCGGTAGCGGTGCGGATATGCCAATAATACGTGCCGCCGGTGGCAAACGTATAGCTATAATTGGTGTTGGTTGTGGTGGTATTGACTAGCCAGGAAGTGCCGTTGGGATTGGAATTGGTGCCAATCCGTAGATTGTAACCCACTTGCAATGGTGAATTTGATGACGACCAGCTAAAGGTTACGGCGGGGTCAGTGGTAGAAATGTTGTTTTCAGGTGACAGCGGAGTGGGCGCGGGGATGGGCTGCATGGCCCAGGCCATCAAGGTACGGTCAATGTTACATTCGCCGTAACCGACTTTGAAGTAGCCACCATAACTCCATTGTCCCGCCTGATACCAACTTGTGCCCCAACTATTGCGAATAATCCAGTACCCATCAGTA
>DATALK010000184.1:0-43255 GCA_036261085.1 Phototrophicaceae bacterium
GGCTGCTGGCCGTCGTTCTGCTGCTCGTCGGGGGTTCGCCCCTACGAGCGCAGACCGAGCCGGAATGCCCGAAACCCAAAATTCCTGACGCCGCCTCCACCTATTATCTGGGCCGTGCTCATGTCGCCCTGGGACGCAGCGATTTTTCGAGAGCGCTGTTATATTACACCTGCGCCCTGGAAACCCAACCAAACGATGCTCCCACTTACGCGAATCGCGGCTTTGCCTACGCCGCCCTCGGTGACAGCGATAGCGCCCTGGGCGACTACACGAAGGCGCTGGAATTAGACGAAGCCTTGACCAGCGCCTATCTTAATCGCGGCACGCTCTACACCCGCCTCGGCAACTTCGGGCTGGCGCTCACCGACTTTGATCTGGCCGTTGGCCTCAACCCCAACGACCCCATCGCCTACAACAATCGCGGTGTTGTCCACGCTGCCGAGGGCAATTTTGATCTCGCCATCGCCGATTTCCAGCAGGCGATTCAGTTGAACCCGGACTATGCCACGCCCTACGCCGCCCTCGGCGCGGTCTATTCCGCCCTGGCCGCGCAGCAGTATCAGAAGTATGTGGACATCAGCGCCGATCAGCGGCTGCCCGCTGGCACACCGGGCGAAGTCCTGACCGCCGTTGATGACAGCCTGCGCACCGGTAACTTTGCCGTCTGGCTGCCGCTGCTGACACCGGCGCCGTAAGTGAGGACTAAAACCATGCTCAAACATTGGTTTTTCGGATGGGCGCTGGTGGGACTGCTGTTGTTGGTCACTCCCGCTGCTGCCCAGGATGGCCGGGGCGTCATCACCATCGTGAACCCGGTTTCAACCGGCGGACTGACCGGTTCACTCAACCCGGCGCTGTGCAATAACAGCGGTTGCCAGACCTTGCTCGATCTGCTGCTGCCAACCCTGTTTGCCCTTGACCCCACGACAGGAACCGTCACCACCGCTGCCGCCGAAAATGTCGGCCTGGTACTTGACCCGGCGCTGCAATCCGGCGATACCCAGACTCTTAAACTCCGCCAGGATTTGACCTGGACGGACGGCACGCCCGTCACGGCTTATGATGTCCTCTACACCTACTTGGCGCTGACCAGCCCGGATTTTGCTTCGGCTTACCAGAACATTCACAATCAGATTGTCAGCATCGGTATCGTTGACTCGTTCACCCTCACCATCCAGTATCACCGCGCGACCTGCGGCACATTTACCCGCGCCAATTTTCCGATCCTGCCTGCACACACCTTTGACTCGGACTTCGCGGCCACGATTACCGCTGCCGGGGCCGCCGTTCGCACCCGTGATGAGTGGTATGTCCTCTATCCCCGAAACCGCGTTTATGAAACGATTGTCGGCCACCCTTTTAATGACTTTCCCGCGCCAACGGCGGGCCGCTTCCGCCTGGATGCAATCCGCCCCGGCCAGGATGTCCGCCTCTCCGCTGGCAACACGGCCTTTGTGTACACCGACTTGCCCGAAGGTTTGAGCGAACTGGATTATTTCCTGGCGGGCCAATCGAGTCTACTCATCAACCCGCCCGCTGATCGCCGCGACGACCTCCGTGCCACCCCCGGCTTACAAATTGTGGAGTTCCCCGGCTGGTCGTGGGATTACATCAATTTCACCACCCTTGACCCGAAAGAAGCGTACAAAGCCTTCACCGAGGATGGTCAACTCCGCGACCTGGAACCACACCCGATTTTTGGTGATGTGCGTGTGCGCCGCGCCGTCCAGATGGCAATTGACGTGAACGAAATTATCGAAATCGCTTTCCAGGGCAACGCCACCCCAATGGCCTCCTATCTGCCCCCCGCCTCCTGGGCCTACAATCCCGACTTACAGCCCATTGTTTATGATCCCTTCGCCGCTGCGCACCTGCTGGATGAAGCGGGTTGGCGGGATGCCAACCGGGATGGTGTGCGCGAATGTCGGGACTGTTTATACGCCGAACCGGATTATCCGTTCACCTTCACGCTGCAAGTTCAGGATGGCGGTCAGCGCGATATTGTTTCGCATCTCATCGAGCGCCAGCTTTCCCAGATCGGCATTCAAGTCATCATCGGCGGCCCGACAGATGGGATGGCCGCTGATGCCTACCTCCAAAGTTCGGACGCGGCATTTGAACGCGCCGACCCGGATCGCCTCCCCATCTCGCTGCGCGATGATACGGCCTTCACCCCCCAAAACAGCTTTGGCTCCTACCCTAATCCTGAAATTGAAGCCTTAGCGGAACAGGCGCGCACCGTCTCGGCCTGTAATCTCGACCAGCGCGCCAACCTCTACCGGCAGATACAGACGCTTTTACAGGTCGATCAGCCTTATGCTTTCCTGTATGTTCGTAATGAGATGGTTGTCGCAGCGCCGGGACTGCTGAACTTTGACCCCTTGCCCGGTAATCCCTACCGGAACCTGTTGGATTGGGTGGTAACACCATGAAAAAATTGCTGTTCTTGCTGTTCCTGTTAGGCTGTTTTACCGGTCTCGTCTCCGCCCAGGAAACCGAATCGCGCCTCGTATCGGTTAACGTTGAAAGCGCCTTTGTTCGTATTGCGCCCGATTTTGCCGCTGAACCCGTCGCCTCGCTCTTTGAGCAGGATCGCGTCGAAGTCGTCAGCCGCAACCTGGACGGAACCTGGTATGAAGTCCGCCGCCCCGGACGGCTGAACAACCTCGGTTGGGTTTTTAACGAAACCCTGAACTGGAAGTTTAAGCCGGAATTCCTGCCGTTGGGCGACCTCACCACTGGTGTTATCGGGCCACACCCACTGACCGCTGTGCCGCCCTTTGGCGTCTATATGCTGGAAGAAGCCATCCTGCGCGAACAACCGGGCCGCAGCGCTCCGGCCATCACCAAAGTTCCCTACCTGCTGACCATCCCCGTGCTGGAACGCAATCAGGATGGAACCTGGCTGCACGTCAATTACCTGGGTTATGATGGCTGGATTGCCGTCTTTGCCGCCCGCCGCCTGCCCAACGTCATGGACATTCCCGAAGCCCCCGGCCTGCCCGCGCTCAACGTTCCCGCCGCCGTGATTATCCCGGTGGAAATCCAGCAGGCGCAGATTGATCGGCTGCGCGCGTTTATGAATGACCGTAAGACGTTAGCGGGTGGCCTGGAAGCCTTCTGGTGGAAAGTTTTCCGGGGCGAAGTCATGCCCTGTGACGCGCCGCCGGAACTGACCTACTATCCCTACGGCGAAGAAGACGTGCGCGAACTGCCCGAACTTCAGCGGTATACCCCGCGTGTTATTATCGCCATTGACCTGATGAAAACCGCCCGTGACCCTTTCCTGACCTGCGGTGTGGTCGCGCCGGAAACCGTCATTGACGCCCGCAACGCGGCCACCAACGCCCGTGTGATTTTTGAAGTCACGCTCGACTCATTGAAGAACCTGGAAGAAAATGTCGTCCAGTACCGCCGCCCACGCAAATAGCTATGACCTCACCGGGGCGGCCTCCGTGTCGCCCCGCTTTATTGAGGAGATCATTGCCAATGGAAACCAAACCAGCTTTACTCAACCTGATTTCGCGTTACTCCCTGGAACCAATCGAGTTGATATTAGAAGGAAAAGCCGACGCGCTGCGACAGCTTGCTGCTATTCTCGAACAACCAGCATCGTCCCCCTATCATTTGAACCGGCCCGATCACTCACCATCTCCATACACAGGCTTTCTGGAAATCCTTCAGATCATCCAAACTGATACTCCCTTACGGGTCAAACGCCAGGAAAACAAGCTGCTTATTATCGGGTCAGAAATCCAATTTATGAATCTGGCTCACCAAGTCCAGTCACTAGCAAACGAGAGCGAGCGAATATCACCACGCTTACGCCCTCATTTTCACGTCGAATATTATGAGGGCAGCGAAGATGTAATGGCTGATTCAGACCCATTCGTGGTATCTGCATAACCTTGAACGAAACTGAGCAATCCCAAGCCAGAAGCTATGGAATAAGGCAACATTGACGCCGCAAATTAAGCGTTTTGTGACCAAAAACTGAAGCTATCTGACAAATTGCCACCTCCGACAGCCCGCTTAAAGCGGGCTCTGCAATTTCAGCCGGATGGCTTTCAGCATCCGGCGGCGCGACCAAAACTATTCCAGCTTCCCCGCTGCCGCCAGCGCGTCCAGAATGCGCGGGTCGGATCGCCGATCTTCGCTCGCAAAAAATTCGGGCGATGGATACCCCAGATCAATTTGCAGCATCCCCATCGCTTCGCCGCGCAGCACATCAATCACCACCGCCGCATCAAAACTCAACGAGGATAGGCTCGTCCAGAACGCGCCGGGATAAATCGGCTCACCATCCACACAGACCACGAACGGAATACCGCTAACCGGCACTTGCAGCGCTTTCAGCCGTTCCAACGCCGCCGCCGTTACTTCAAATTCATGCGTTTCCGCCCGGTACACCGTAATGTCTTCCTGGCTAAGAATCGGCTGCGGTGGCAACCTCAATGCGGCCAAATCTGCGTGAGCGACTTCAACCGGCATCAACTGGTCATCAGCCAGCAGATAAATCGCCAAGCCTTCCCCGGTTTTTGTCCCCAGCGGGGTCATCATTTCTGCCCATAAGGTCGCCGTCAGGTCAGCCTCTAGCGCATTCCCTGCTGTCCCCAGCAGCCAGATTTCCACCGTCCGACCGTCATCCCTGACCCAGCGTGTCCCAGCCTCGGTTTCCAGCTGAATATATCCACCCCAAATCATCGTCCGCCGCAGCGAACCACTCTCAAACCGCACCTCAAAACCGCGATAGCCGAGATTATCCGGCATCGCTGCTGCTTCCCCCTCCGGCAGTGTTTTAAGTATCTGCTGCAACGCCTGTGTCTGGTTGGCGCTTAATGTCCATGTCGGGTCTGGCCGTCCGCTAAAAATCGGCAGCAGAACTACCGCCTTATCATCACTTTGCGCCGCCACTTTTCCAACCAGCATCAGAACCAGTGCTACCAATAGCAGTTTTCTCAATCGCATCTCAATCTCCTGTCATTCGGCAAAACACGCCCCCAGTCTACCCCCCTTCTGTGACAGAATCATGACATTCCGGCGACAACCTCGGCACAAAACAATCCGTCTTACCCTGATAAGCTAATCGGTGCTGTAGGGGCGGTTCGTGAACCGCCCCGCTGGTAGTTAGCGAATCAAAAAGAGTAAACAAACGTTCGGACAAATGTTTACTCCATCACCCGCGTTTTCCCCTATACTATCTCTAGCGTTGGATCGAGGGCCAACCCATGTTTTTGTTTTTCGACTAAAGGCTAAAGATGATAGACTGTGTGGCAAAGATGGCAATCTTGGCGGCGGCAGCCCCCCTCCTCTCTGCCGCTGCTGCAACTTCACCAACCTTTGCGTTATGTTTTTGGCCTTTGCCGCCGCCATCCCCCTCCCCTCTGCCGCCGCCATTTCAGCTTTTGCGCTAGGGGTTGGTATCTGGCTTCTCGAACGTGCCGCCGGTACGGAGCAAACACACCTGCTGCCAATCATAGCGATAGCTCGAATTTGTCCAGTACGGAGCCACCCGCCAGGTATACGTTCCGGCCTGGAATGGCAGTTTATCGAGGAGGATTTTGGAAGTCCCGGTGGTGCTGTCAAAGGCCCGCCGGGTTCCATCGGGCGCAATCACGATCACGCTGTAGACATTCGATCCCGTCAGCGTTGGATAGGTAACAGTAAGTTCCTGATCGCCCGCCATAAAATTACCGGCGAGGCTAAACCCGCCCTGCCATTGCGAACAAATATCGCTGGACAGGTCAAAATCTTCCGGCACACGCCCATTCGCATCACGGGGCAAAATCCGTCCCGTCGGCGGAATCGAATTAAACGCGATGCTGGTTCGCACCAGGCGTGCATACAACCAGGCCGGACTGCTGCCATATTCAATTTGAACCCACTGGCGTCCATCCCAGCGCGTGAAAAAATCACCGGCCCGCCCCAGCACCACCACCGACGCATCGCGCGGAAGTTGCCCGATAGCGGAATACGCAAAATCCGGGCCAATGCGCACATCAGCCATGTCCACCGTAATCAGACCGTAAATGGTATCAATCGGTTCATCCTGCGCCGCCAGCAGCACAGGCCATAAAAGGGGTATCAAGACCAGAAATAAGAACCAGAGTCGGCGGTTGGGCATTGTTCATTTCCTCCTGCATGACGTTTTTATCATTGTAGGTCAGAACGAATTTAACTCACCCAACCGCCAACCACCGCCAACATGACGCTCGTTTAAAAGCTGACTTGATTAGCCAATTCCTTTAGCGAACCGCGCTTTTCATCATCCGAATGCCCAGGTCACGCACCTGGCTGAAAGTCGCCGGTTTAATCAGGATCAAATCCACATCCGCCCGCACCGCTTCGGCCATCCGCGCATCCGCCGAAGCCACGATAATCCGGGTTTCCTGGAGGCGTTCATCCGCGCGAACTTGGGCCAACAGTTCGGTTCCGACCACGCGCGGCAGATGTAAGTCCAGCAGGATTAAATCCGGCACCACTTCACCCAAACGAACCTGCGCTTCATCGCCGGTGGAGATGACCTCCGTTTCATATCCGGCCACTTGCAGGGCCGTCGCAAAAATCGTTGAGGCATCAAAATCATCCTCGATTATCAGGGCCAGTTTACCGGTCATTTTGCTTCCTCCTGTACGGGAGCTAAAGGCAGTACGACGGTAAACGTACTACCCTGTCCAACTTCACTCTCTAAATGAATTTCGCCTTGCAGAAGATGGACTAACTGTTTAACGATGGACAGTCCCAGCCCTGATCCCATCGTATCGCGGGTACTGGGGTCATCTACCTGACGAAACGCTTCAAAAATGTAGGATTGTGCGTCACGCGGAATGCCCATGCCCGTATCTTTGACCGCCAGTGCCCAATGGGTTTTGTCGGCCAGATACATTCGTACACTGACACTCCCCTGTTTAGTGAATTTAACTGCGTTCCCCGTTAAATTCAGCAAAATCTGGCCCAATCGCTGGGCATCACTAACCAGTGTTGTGGGAACTTCCGGTTCGATCTCACAGGCAAACGTTAACTTTTTATTGGTCGCCAGAATGCTGGCAACCGATTCAACTTCTTTGAGCAAATCCTGTGGGCTGAAGGGCGCCAGATGAATGGTGAGGCGGCCTGCTTCAATCTGCGCCTGATCAAGCAGGTTATTAATCAGGCCCAACATACGTTTGGTATTTGCCATCATCCGTTCTACCGTCCCGCGCTGTTTGGGTGTCAGCGGCCCATAAACCGATTCCAGCAGCATATCCGAATAGCCCAGAATAGCATTTAACGGGGTGCGCAGTTCATGGGACGACATCGAAAGCAGCGTGCTTTTCATACGATCCAGTTCGGCCTCGCGGGTGAAATCACGGAACACCATGACATTCCCCATAATCCCGCCACCGGGATTGCGCACTGCCGCAAAACTGACCGATAACATCTTCGCGCCCCAGCGAAATTTCATGCCCGGCTTGGTGAGTTCAGCGCCGGTTAATGCTCGATCCGCCAGGTCACGATCTGCATCTGCCACATCATCGCGCATCAAGGTTCGAATATCAGAATTCAGAATTTCGGCTTCTGACCGTCCGAGGAGCTGAGCGATGGACGGATTAGCGACAATCGCCCGCTTCTGGTTATCAAAAACAATGACGCCATCCGCAATGGATTTCAAAATGGCCTGGTTACGCCCCGACTCAATTTGTTCGCGCCACAGGGCTTCCGAAAGGTCTTTTGTACGTTGAGCGACCCGCTGATCAAGTTCATAGTTAACAATTCGCAATTCGCGGAGCGCCTGTTCCAGGCTGCGGGCCGATAACCAGGAAACCAATGCCACGATAAAAAATGCTAAAATTATGGGAAGATTAGGCACATAATTGATGCTGAGCGCAATCCCGATACTTAACAGGCTACTCAACCCGGCGAACAAAAAACTTGTCCAGGGCCGCAGCAAAACACTTGCCATCAGCGTGGGAATAACAAAAATAAAAACGCTCCGACCAGCAATGACCTGAGATGGCTCGTCCGAAAAGACGGCCAACAAAGTGAACAGGAGCAAAAACACGATACTGGCAATCGTTCCTGAGTAATAACGATTAATCAGGAAAATGATAATTATGCCGATTATCGCCACCACACCTGTACCGTATAGCAGCGCAATTTCCAACTCACTGCCGGTCACTCCGGTCAAGGCAATCACCACTGTCGCCCCAATAAGCATCACAACGACTACGCCTAAGAGGCCGAGCAGCAGAATACTAAGCAGTTTTCGACGGCGGGCATCCTCCGGGTCAGTTGTCGGAATCTCTAACCACCGCTGTAGCACAGCAGAAATTAACACGTCCGAACTCCTAACTCTTGAGAGACCAGCGTAAGGGCACTAATTATGGCGGACTGCACTACTAACGTCGGACAATACAAACATTTACCAATCCATAAAGGCACATAAGGTGGAGCCTGATGTTCAGCCAACCAGGTCGCTCCGCGTCGCAGCACCGGCTCTGGCACGGGATGCCCATGCCGCCGCCAAACAACCAGGGCCTGCAAACAATAGGCCGTTTCTTCCGCCGATGCGCTGAACCACCCCCACGACCCATCAGGATTTTGTGAGGTTAAAATCCATGTGACCGCATCTTCAATTAAGTCATCCAGATAATCCACACAGGCAATAATCGCGTGCGTGGTAGGGTAATAAGGCGATACATGCCATTTATCGAACCAGAATTGAGTGTTATACAGAAACCGCCGGATTTTCTGGACAGCGGGATGCTGTCGCTCAAATCCAGCTTGTCGCAGTGCCCCCAGAACATGAATGTTAGCGCTGACGGAGGGATTAGCTTCTAACAGAAAACACTTAAAATAATCACTGCTCTCAAAAGCCATCAGGGGGCTTATATCCTGCTGCCGTCCATAGCGCAGCACCACCTCACCAATTACGCTGGTCATATCTGAATCAGGCACACTATAACCCGCCCCATAGCCAGCGCCCTTATCCGGTATCCAGGCCGATTCCAGAAAATCGAGGTGCGGTTCAACCAACGCCTGAAGTTCACTATCCCCCGAATCGGCCAGGTGGAGATTCCACAAAGTCCAGGCCCGTTCAAAGTTATCAAACGGTGCGACATCGGGGATACCGCCATCGCCATTACTTAGCCCTCGCAAATAGTTCATGGCAACCGCATCCTGGCGTATCTGGAGAACAAAATAGGCTGTTGCTGATGGACTGTGCCCTAACGAACCATTCGCTTCCTGCAACCGGTCTACATCCAGCAATCGTTGCGAGTCAGTCCCGGCCATCTCCGCCGAAAAGGCCAGGGTCACATAACGATTAATCAAACCACCCGGCAAGGCGTTCAATTTGGCCGCCCGCTGTTGGTCAAGCCGGGTCATCTCGCCATCTTCCCACCGCGTAATTAAACCTAACGATTCGGCTTCGGCGAACAATGTTGGCGCAATCAATTCAAAACCAATGGTTTCAATCATCGCCTGGTTTCCTAACGTCCGAACCGTCGTCTCCAACGCCTCTTTGGCGCGGGCCAGGCGCGGCACATCCTGCTTCTCGCCACAATGTGCCAGAGTAACAGCCGCCGCCAACGTACAAATTAGCCGGTCATGGTAATAACCTGGGTTTTCCGCCCCCCAGCTACCGTCTGCTAATTGATGATGGCGCAGCCAAACCAGCGCTTCGTTACCAACCGGTTCATCCAGCTGAGACAGGCGGGCGACCCAAGCGGTATCGTAAGCGGTACTCATCATGTGACCGGAACCAATTGTTTTTAATAAATCACGAGCATCGCGCAAAAGCCCCATTATCTCCCCTATAGTTCGTTGAATTGAGACGGTAGTTCGACCTGTGGTAACGGATACCAATAACCGCCACGCGGCTGCTTAGCCCCAATACCCAGTGTCTTACCCTGATTTAGTCGGTACAGTTCCCGCATGAGTGCCATATCGGTTGGCGTCAGTTCACTATAATCCGTTTCTTTCGCCCGCCGGGTAAAAAGATGATCGTAGAGAATTTCACGCAGTTGGCGTTCCGTCAGGTATAAGGAAGGACTGACCGTAAAATACAGGTCTTCATTGCCGTCTGCCAGCAGCGGCACATCAAACTCGCAAAACTTATCAAACCCAATAAAAAGACCGAGCGGCGGCAGCTTTTCGCCATAATACATTTCCACTAGGTCGTGTTTATCCGGCGCGCGGCCATGTTCAGTATAATACCTGATGCTGAGTTCAGCGGTAGTTTCAACCGCATCATTCGCACAAACCCCGAACAAAAGACGATGACCATCATAGGCGGCGGTTCTGGCCGTCACTGCCGCAAATTGGTCTAACAAATACCGATACGGAGTGTCGGCAAAGAACTGACGGTAATCGCCATAAAAATGCACGCGCACCTGACACGCATCGTAGAAATTCAGAAAATAGGGATGGCTGGTTAAAAGGGCTAATCCTTGCACCATCATCTCGATATAGTCTTGCCCACGTTCGCCCAAATCTGGGCCAAAAACAGGCGCCAAAAGCGTGTGAACACCATGATCGAAAAACAGGCGGCACAGTGACACCATCCGCTGAACCATCGTGTCCAGATAATCGGTAACAGCATCTTGCCCACTCAGCAAATCCTGTTCCAGCATATACCAACGCCGGGTTCCGTTAATGGGAAAACCACAGACCAGCGGGCCGCTGGCTTGTACCAGTGCTGCGACTTCAGCTACCGACAAATTGAGGAAAGTTTCCGAGTCCATAAATCCGAGTTCCTTGTTTTGGATAACTAAGTGTGTTGTGTGAATACAGACGTATATCCAGTGGCTTCGACGTCAGATGAACCAAACGCTATCGGCCACAACCGGCGGATAACAAACAGATAAAAAATAACCGTTGTGACCATAACAACGGGTAGATAAATGCTGATATCCGTTAGCACGTAGGATTCAGGGGTAATCACTTCCTCTCCCAGCGCCAGATAACTGATAAGCTGCATCATATCCACCAGGGCATATGGCAAAAAGACTAACCAGACCACAAATTTTGTTTTTCGACCTTTTAGCGTTGCCAGCAGATAGGTAAAAATGACAATCCCGAGCGCCAGTTCCCACACAATATCCAACCAGATAAACGCGGCCAGATACAGGGCAAAAGCGGCATCCAGGCCATTTTGAGCGGTAAACTTCAACGGCTTGCGCAGGCAGTGCAGGCCAATCACGCCCAACGGGATGAGCAGCATAATTTTTACCGCCAGCGCCAGCGTTAATGTACTGGCACTCTCACCAAACAAATAAATCAGAATTTGCAGGATGGAGTGGTTGTAACCCAAAAATGGCATCTCTGGGCCGCGCCAGGGGAAATGCCCGCTGCCCATACTCGCCAGCAGTTGAAAGTACGCTTGATATTGTTCCATGCCGTAGGGCGGCCCAACCAACAAAATGGTCACGCCAACAATCGCGGCATATAGCCCCAGACTCAGCGCCATCAATCGGATAAAAAAGCGCGGTTGTCCGAGCAGCAGGGGCAGCGCCCCCAACAACACCCACTGGGGCTTGGTATGAATGGCGATGGTAAACCATAAAACCGCCCAGCCCAGCTTATTTGCCAGAATCGCGTCAATAATCAACGAACCGAGCAGGGCCATCAAAATATAAACATTCAGATACGCCAGATCGCTCCAAAAAGTCCCAAAGACGAGCCAGATTGGCAGCGTTTTTGCCAACATAACATTGGCCGACTCCAATTTCAACCGCTGGAAAATCCGCCCCCATAACAAGTACAACAGAACGTAAATCGCCACATGAACCACAGTACTGACGCCAGCGACCACCATTGGCGGAAACCACACCAGTGGGGTCAAGACCAGCGCATACGCGGGCGGATATTGGTACAGTTCCATATGTTCCAGTGGAATCGGCGGATATAAATTTTCGTGCCGTTGCAGATGGTCAATGGCCTCCAGGTACAGGCGTAAATCATCCGGCAGCGAAGGCGTCGCCGATAAAGTTTCGGACGGGGTCATCAGGCCCAACAGCAGCACAATCTGCATAACGAACCGCAGCGCCGCATAAATCAGCGCGCCCATCAAAAGGCGATTGTACCACTTGGATTCGGCCTGGTACTGCCGGATATAGTGCAGTTGATTAAACATCGCGTCCCTGAGGCTTCCTAGTTAGCAGCTAATTGATGGACGACATATCGAAGCACAGGGTTGCTGGCCGCAAACACAATTTGGTTATTATGATTGGCCTGAAAACCAAGCCGCTGCTTGATTTCATAAGCGCCAGTGCCGCCGTACAGCACCCGCCCCCCTGCCGCCAGTACAGACCGGATCGCTTCATACAACAACTGAAAATAAACATAATTAACGCTGTAGTCCAGACCCAATAACGCCAGGGTATAAACATCCCCATCGCCCAATACCAGACCACAACCAACCAGGCGCTCATCCATGCGCGCGGTAATCCAGATGGGCTGCGCCAGGCCCGCGTTTGCCAATATCTGGCGCGTATACGGATGCGGCGCGGAGTTATATTTACAATTAACGGCGTCAATCAATCGCACCGCTTCATCTATCCGGCTTACTTCCGCTGCCGTCTCGATCACAATTCCCAGATCACGCGCGCGGTTGCCGTGCCGGTGATAATCCTTGCGCGCGGACTTATCCAACCGGCTCAGATACCCCTCAAAATCTTCACCGTCGAACTGTAAAACAGTTTCCGCTTCCGAGAACTGATAGGTATCAAAGGCAGCGGGAGCTGTCAATGCCGGTTCTAAATAATCAAAAATCACAAACGAGGCCCGGGACTGCCGGGCCATCTGCAAACCGAACTGGGTCAACTGCTCGAAGGCCGCCCGGCGCAACGTTTTATCAGCCGGTAAAATAAGACCGGCGGCTTTTGCCAGCGGCGAACGGCAGAAAAACAACGGCGCACGGTAAAAGGCGTGCCGCGCCAATGATCGCAGCGGGCTGGACTTAATCGGCAGCGGTTCTTTCCGTGTCAGCCAGAAGGTGGCCCGCGCTACCGGTTCCCCATCCCAATCCAGGGTAACATAAGTCGGAGCATCATCAGCCAACACTGTTTCACCAAACCGATACCAGTGGTAACTGGTAAATGGCATCTTCTGACTCAGGAAATCCCACTGTTCCTGGCCGATTTCCGCTACCCGCCGCATAACCCGAATATCAGGGTTGAAGTCCAACATTACAAACCTTATGACTGAGGAACTAAAATTTAATAGGTTTAATAGCAACTGCCCTACTCAAATTATATGAGAATCTGGGAGAATTTACGTTAAGATTCGCGGACATCAGTACTATACGACTATTATCCTAAATTTTGTAAATAATAGAGAAGATGGAATTTAAAAAGGGTCGAGCAGACTACTCGACCCTTTTGGTCTCATTCATTTATTTAAAGGGCTGTGAATCATACAGACCCCGGTGGCACACTCATCCGGGAAGCGGGTTCGCCGGTCAGCAATCCAACGGTAAACTTGCGGTCCAATCGCTGATGCCAGCGGCAGATAAGTTAAGATGACCAGCGGCCAGAACGCTGGAAGCCGCTTCCAAATCTCGCGGAAAGCCTGGTAGCCCGTACAAATCGTGTTATCCGGCAGCAGGATGTGCATTTCCTGCAAGCCAGCAGCCAGGGTTATTTCCGGGTGGAGCATGTGCAGCCGGGACCAATGCGTTTCCAGCGCATAGTATTCCAACCGCTCGCCCCAATCAAAATAGTTCAGCGTGGTCATGGAACGAATACATAATGGACAGCGACCATCAAAAAAGATCGCGGGTTTACGGGTTGGTGCGCTTCGTTGGAAATGTTCCGCCACCCGATTCCAGGGAATAAATACCGCGTACAATGCCAAGAACGTAAAGAAGGGCGCGCGCTGAATGAGGTAAATACTGGTGTGAAACAGCACTCCAAACGGAATGTAAAACCAGACTAATTGCGGGAACAGCACGACCAGAAAAAATGTCAATTCAAAGATAATGCTCACGCACGATAAAATCACGGCCAGCCCGGTACTCTGGCTTAACCACACGCCCAACGGACTGCCCCAACGCAAGCCATCTTGCAGCATATAATATTGGAGCGTGTAGCCATTCATCCAATCCAGGTGACCAGCACCGGTGGTCATTTTGCTGATCGTCGCGGATAAATAAATCAATACGAACAACCACTGCACCAATCGCAGCGGCCAAAGTGCCAACCGGCTTTGTTCCTGGGTCACGAGCGCGGGTTGAAACTGTGACTCGGCGGCATTCTGTTTCTGGCGGCGCATCAAATCATCCACCGAGAGTACCGCGCCGCACGGGCTGAACGCCAGGGCCACCAGCGCGATCATCATAATCGCTTCCGGGTGATGAAACTCACCGAACGAATACAAAAACGCCTGCATAAACAGCGCGCCCACAGCAAAACCAAACAGGGTGTAATTGGTCTTAAAACCAATCAAGGCCGCGACTCCGGCCACAATCGTGAGCATAAAAATCAGGGAAAGTAAGGAGGCTGACGGGCGCAAACCCGTACCAAGAGTGAGCAGGCGCAGTACCGGCAGCGGTTGGTACAAAAAATCCGGCGTGGTCGCCCGCAGCATCAACGCCGTATGATGCCCGCTGACCAGCAGCCAGAAAACCTGAAAGCCGACGACGATTAACCGCGTGACCGCCAGATTAAACAGGGATGCAGGGGGAAACCAGTAACGTTCCCATACTTTTAGAACGTTCATCAGTCCACCTCTACTTGTTTGATAATCTCGGTTTTACCGTCTTGCCAGCCGTCTTTGCCTAAAACCATCGCCTTATTTTCCAGGCGCAAACCTGATAATTGCCGGTTGACGCGAGCGTGATAGGCCGTGACATAGGTTTTAATCAGCGCGCGGTCTTCGGTTAAGAGCGCTTCAACGACTGCCGGAAACTGAAATACGGTCAGGCCCAAATCCTGCGGCTGAATCATAACCTCCCGGCCATTCGGCAAAAGGCCATAGACGCTGTATTGATTTAAGGTCTCCCCCGGATAGTGCGGCAAACTGTACATGGGATAATGGACAAACGGCCAACCTGCCGGTTCACACACCAATTGAGGCCAGCCAAACCGTGCCGGGGGGCAAAGCAGGCGAAACGTCACCGCTGCCTGAAATACCAAAACCAACCCAACACCCAATGAAATGATCGGCATTGCCGCCTTTTTGATGCGCTCCATATACGCCTCCTTTTAATACCGGCATTAATCTCAACCACCGTTACGCCGCCGCGTTATCGCTTGACCTTTTAAGCCTGGCGATTCTTAGGGGCCATAGCATCCGGCTGCCAGAATCCAAACCACCCCAGTGGGCGACATCGTTGTTATCCATGATTTAGGGGAAGTGGACGGGGATCAAACTGACGGTTCTCACGGCTAAAAACCGCCCTATCGCTATAAAAGGAACGGGCAGTCCATCAATCAGACTGCCCTACCTGAAATCATTCCCAGAGATCTTCCGCCGTGCGTTCCAAACGTTCGCGCACCATATAGATAGGCCGCCCTCGCGGTTCGTAATACACCCGCATCACCAGTTCTGCCACCAGACCGGTGCTGATGAGTTGAATGCCCAGGATGACCAGCACCACTGCCAACAGCAGCAGCGGGCGATCACCAATCCCCTCACCCACAAAAAACTTAACATAGGCGAGATACAATCCCATCATTGCGCCTAGACCCGTCACCACAAACCCCAGCCCACCAAAAACATGCAGCGGCTTAGTTGCAAAACGCAGCAAAAAGCTCACGGTAATCAAGTCCAGAATGACGCGGAAAGTCCGGCCAATGCCGTATTTACTTTTACCAAACCGGCGGGCGCGATCATTAACAGGCACTTCCGCAATCCTGACCCCCATCCAACTGGCAAGCGCCGGAATAAACCGGTGGAGTTCGCCGTACAGCCGGACATTTTTAACCACATCCCGATGATAGGCTTTTAATGTACAGCCATAATCATGCAGCGCGACGTGGGTTGTACGAGAAATCAGGCGGTTTGCCAGCATGGATGGCAGACGGCGGCTAAAAAATGGCTCTTTGCGGTTCATCCGCCAACCACTGACAATATCATAACCCTCTTCGAATTTCTCCAGCAGTTGGGGAATATCATGCGGATCATTCTGAAGGTCGGCATCAGTTGTAATCACTATCCGCCCCTGAGCCGCCTCAAAACCAGCGGCCATCCCCGCCGTCTGCCCAAAGTTCTGCCGCAGTCGGATAATGCGCCAGCGCGGATCATGCTCGTGGACCGTTTTCAATCGGGCGAAACTCTCATCCCGGCTGCCATCATCCACCACAATAACTTCGTAGCTGTAGGGGAGCTGACTCAAAACTTCGGTTAGCTCGTTATACAACGAAGGAATACTCTCCGCCTCATTATAGAGCGGGATAACTACCGAAATATCGGTTGTAGTTTCATCTAAGATAAACGGTCCGACGTGTTGGTTAATTGAAAGTATCTTCTGTTCCACAACCCTATCTCCATCCCTGACAACCACTAAAAACCGTACCGGAATGCACACGCTACCATCGCCAGCAACCGCTGCGCCAACAAGTCTTTTTACGTTCTTTAGATTTTGCCTGATTTTAACTTGCAAAAAACTTAATTGAGGAAATGAAAATTTTCTTGTTTTAAGAAGTTAAATTGTAACACACCTTTTCGCTTTTTTGATTCAATCCCCAATACTGTCCTAAATTGAGGGCTTATTCCAATTTTAAACTTATCAATCTCATTATTTTTATTTAATGAAAGCCAAAAATAGTTGTAAGGTTTATGCAAGTCGTAAATTTTATACTCGCGCCAAAAAGTTTCAGGTTTATTGTAATTCACAAAATGGATGGGATTGAAGTTTTGATGGTTGATTTTCCCGAAACAGCCGACATTGAAACCGCGTCAGAAGACTATGCTCGCCGCTTCTCCGGCGCGGTTGGCGCGTGGTTTCTGAACATCCAAACAGCAGCCACGCTGAAAATGCTGGCGGATTATCCCTGCGCCAGTGTCCTGGATGTGGGCGGCGGTCACGGTCAGATTGCCGGAGCCTTAGCCGACCACGAATATCAGGTGACGGTGCTGGGCAGCACCGAAAGTTGCAGCGCCCGCATTCAAGACTTGATTACGGCACGCCGTGTTACCTTTCAGGTCGGCAATGTGCTGGACATCCCCTACCCCGATCAGCACTTTGATGTGGTCATCAGCTACCGCCTGCTGCCCCATGTCACCCAATGGGAGCCATTTCTGGCGGAACTCACGCGCGTTGCCCGCCAGACAGTGGTGCTGGACTATCCCGAAGTCCAGAGTATCAATTACATCGCGCCGTATTTGTTCCGCTTTAAGAAACAGCTTGAGGGTAATACCCGCACCTACACCTGCTTCAAACAAGCCGACTTATTGCGGGTCTTCCAGCAGCATGGTTTCACCTATGCCGACGTCTACAAGGAATTTTTCTTCCCGATGGTGCTGCATCGTAAACTCCAAACACCGGGAGTGTCTTCAGTCCTGGAAACCGGCAGCCGCGCGCTCCGCTTAACGAGTCTGCTGGGGTCGCCCGTCATCCTGAAAGTCGTTCGGGAGAACCCAAAATGAAAATTTTGTTTTTAGCGCCCATGCCGGTTTATCAGGAACGCGGTTCACCGATTGCCGTGAAGTTGCTGCTGGAAGTGTTATCGCAGCGCGGCTGTGAAGTGGATGCGCTTGTTTTTCATGAAGGCGAAGATTTTCAACTGAAGGATTTGACCTTATACCGCACCCCGGCGCTGCCATTTGTGCGGAATATTCGGCCCGGTTTTTCGCTGAAAAAACTCGTTTGTGACGTCTTCCTGTTTTTTATAGCTCTGCGGTTAATCCTCACCCGCCGCTACCAGTTCATTTACGCGGTGGAAGAATCCGCCTTCATGGCGCTGATTTTTAAAGCCATTTTTCGTATCCCCTATATTTATGATATGGACTCCTCCCTGGCCCAGCAGATGGTCGAAAAATACGTCTTTCTCCGCCTGGCTGCGCCAGTCCTGAGTTTTTTTGAGGGGTTAGCTGTCAACCACGCCGCCGCCGTTGTGCCGGTCTGTGACGCGCTGGCCGATGTGAGCGCGCAGTATCACCCGCAAAAAACCGTTGTCCTCTATGATGTGCCGCAATTGGATAAAGGCGGGAAGACTACAGAAAATCTCCGCCAGCAGCTCGGAATCACCGGTGTGCTGGCAATGTATGTTGGCAATCTGGAAACCTACCAGGGTCTCGATTTACTGCTGGCAAGTTTCGCCCTGGCCCAAACGCGCATAAATAATCTGAGTCTGGTCGTTATCGGCGGCGCGCCGGAACACATCGAACGCTATCAGCAGCAAACCACCGCCTTGAATCTCCAACCGCAGGTGCATTTTATTGGGCCAAGACCGGTAGATCAGTTATCCGCCTATCTGGAACAAGCCGATATTCTGGTTTCACCGCGCATCAAAGGCATTAACACGCCGATGAAGGTTTACTCTTACCTTGCCAGCGGCAAGCCGGTATTAGCCACCGATCTCCGCACCCATACCCAGATACTTGACCGGCAGGTAGCGGTACTGGCCGCCCCTGAAGCTCCCGCTTTTGCCGAAGCGTTGGTGCAGTTGGCAAGTGATGCGCCGCTGCGCCAGCAGTTGGGGGCCAACGGCCAGCGGTTAATTGCTGAAAAGCACAATTACGCGGCTTTCCTGGCCGCCGTTAACGGCCTGCTGGATTGGATGACGGGTTCACTGCCACCGCGCCAGGAATACGAGGGACAGCATGTTTAGGAATCTGAACGCCCTCGCCCAAAAACAATTTGATGTGTTGGTCATCGGCGGCGGCATTTATGGCGCTGCCGTAACCTGGGAAGCCGCCTCGCGCGGCCTCTCGGTAGCGCTGGTGGAAAAAGACGACTTCTGCGGCGCAACTTCCGCCAACAGCCTCAAGACCATTCATGGCGGCCTGCGTTATTTGCAGCACGCCGACTTCCAGCGAATGCGTGAGTCTATCAGCGAACGCACCACCTTAATGCGGATCGCCCCACATCTGATTCACCCGCTGCCGGTGCTGGTTCCCACCTACGGCCACCGCCTGAAGGGGCGGGAAGTCATGGCGCTGGCAACTTTCGCCAATGACCTTATCAGTTTTGACCGCAACTTACCCGACCCGGAAAAACGCCTGCCGCATGGATACACCATTTCTCGGCGCGAATGTTTACAACGACTGCCCGGTATTCCCGAAAACAATCTGACCGGCGGCGCCGTTTTTTATGATGCGCAGGCCTATAACACGGAACGACTGGTCATTGACTTCCTGCATTCCGCCGTCCAATCGGGCGCGGAAGTCGCCAATTATGTCCAGGCTGTCGGCTTCCGGCGGCAAGCGAACAAAGTTATTGGCATTGAGGCCCGCGACCATCTGACCGGCAGCACCTTTGACATCCAGGCCAGGATGATTATTAACACGGCTGGCCCCTGGGTGAATTCGGTCTTGGGTTTATTAGGCCCCGCCCAACCGCCGGCCCAATTAGCCCTGTCTATGAACATCATCACCCGCCCGCTGTTTGAGCGGTTCGCCGTTGGCCTCTCCGCACCCAAAAGTTATCAGGATGCGGATGCGCTGCTCAATAAAGGCAATCGCCTGTTGTTTTTCTCGCCCTGGCGTGATCGTTCCCTGATTGGCACCACCGCCGATCCCTATCATGGCGCACCAGATAACTTCGAAATCACGGAAACCGAGGTGCAGCGTTTCCTGAATGAAATCAATCAGGCGTATCCCGCTGCTAATTTGACGCTCGATGACGTGACATTTGTCCACGCGGGCCTGCTGCCATCACCGGGGATTGACCACAAATCGGGAGATGCCCGCATTGCCAAACACTATCAACTGATTGACCACCGCCAGGCCGGGATTGACGGCCTCCTTACCGTGGTGGGCGTCAAATACACCACCGCGCGCCATGTCGCCGAAAAAGTTATTGACCACGTATCCACGCGCCAGGAAAAACCATTGCCCAAATCTACCTCAGCCATGACTAGGTTGCACGGCGGGCAGATTGACCGTTTTGATGACTTTTTGCAGACAGCTGTTCAGCAGCAGCCGTGTGGCCTGGACGCCAGTACCCTGCGCCATCTGGTTTACACCTATGGCTCGAACTATCCCACCGTCTTGCAATCCTTTGATATGCAGACAACCGCCAACCTGGGAATGACCCGATCATTACTCCAGGCGGAGACGCGACACGCTGTTCGCCAGGAAATGGCGCAAACCTTAGGGGATGTCTTGTTCCGGCGGACGGATTGGGGTAGCGCCGGACATCCCGGCGCGGAGGTTGTCGCCTTTACTGCCGAGGTTATGGCGGCGGAATTAGGCTGGACACCCGATCACACCCGGCAGGAAATTGAAGCCGTAAATACCCGATTTGCCTTTGGACGGGGGACATATGCAGCAGCATTGGCCGGTTCAACTCTTTAATAAATCCAGGCTCAAGCAGCGCAAATACCAAGAAATCACAGCGCTGTTAGGCAACTTTGACGGTCTCCATTGTCTGGACATTGGCTCCGATAATGGCGTGATTAGTTATCTGCTGCGCCAGCAGGGTGGCATCTGGAAAAGTGCCGACCTGGAAAAGCTGACGGTGGATTCGATCCGCGAACTGGTGCAGACCGATGTTTACCAGATTAACGGCCAGGAGACCCCTTTTGCCGATAACGAATTTGATGTTGTCGTGATCGTGGACTTTCTCGAACACATCCCGGATGATCGCGCCTTTGTAACCGAGTTATACCGCATTCTCAAACCCGGCGGCACGCTCATCATCAATGTGCCGCACCTTAAAAACTCGCTGCTACGCCGCTTCCGGTATGCCCTCGGCCAGACAGACGAAAAACACGGTCATTTGCGTCCTGGCTACACCATTGAAACCATCCGGCAGCTTCTCAGTGACCGCTTTGCGGTGGATACCTCCAAAACCTATTCCAAATTTTTCTCAGAGTGGATTGACACGCTGATTGTCTGGACGGTCAATCTGGCAAAAGGCGGTCAGGCCAATGCCTCAAAAAAAGGGCTGGTGATTACCGGGAATGATTTAAAGAACTACCAGAAAATGTTCCGACTCTATTCGCTGATTTATCCGGTGGTTTGGCTCTTCTCCAAACTCGATACGCTATTGTTTTTTTCCACCGGTTACGTGTTGATTGTCAAAGCGCATTCTAATAAGTCACCGGTTGCGGTGATGGTACATGCAGAACGGGAGATTCAAGTATGACGGAAACGAAGCCAACACAGCGTATTTTTGTCACCGGCGGGACGGGTTTTACCGGCAGCCATCTGGTAAAACGCCTGCTTCAGCGCGGGCATGAGGTGGTGACAGTAGATAATCAGAAGGGGATGTTCTACGATGAACTGGTGAAACTTGGCGCACAAGTCACTATCGGCTCGGTCACAGATCGGGACTTGATGTTCAAGCTCACCGAAGGCTGTGACACGGTGCATCACCTGGCCGCGGCTTTCCGGGCAATTAATCTCCCCAAGGAGATGTATTGGAATATCAACGTCGAAGGCACGCGCCATCTGCTCGATGCCGCCATGCAATATAACGTCAAAAAGTTTGTCTATTGCAGCACATGTGGTGTTCACGGCAATGTCCAGCAGCCGCCAGCAGCGGAAACCGCGCCCATCACCCCTGCCGACTACTACCAGTACACCAAGTACGAAGGGGAAAAGGTCGCGCAGGACTATATCCAGAAAGGGCTGGATGTCACCATTCTGCGGCCCGCAGCAATCTACGGCCCCGGTGATCCTGAACGTTGGGTGATGTTGTTTAAACACGCCGCGCGGGGTCGCTTCTTCATGTTCGGCTCCGGCAAGGCCACTTATCATCCCCTCTATATTGAAAATCTGGTGGATGCCTTTGAACTCGCCGCCGAGAAAGAAGCCGCCAGAGGCCAAACCTACCTCATCGCCGACGAATGTTATTACACCTTAAACGATCTGGTGCGCACCGTTGGCGACGTTTTAAACCTCAAGGTGCAGATTACCCATCTCCCCTTCTGGCCGTTGTGGACTGTCGCCCTGGCGACAGAAATCGCCTGCCTACCTTTCCGCATTTCACCCCCGATTTTCCGGCGGCGCGTGGATTGGTATCGCCAAAACCGCGCCTTTGACATCAGCAAAGCCAAGCGCGAATTAGGTTACAACCCGCGCATTGATCTGAAAACCGGCTTAACGCAAACGGCTCAGTGGTATCGGCAGCATCAATACATCTAACGAAAGGGCTG
Source organism: Phototrophicaceae bacterium (assembly GCA_036261085.1). Classification (GTDB taxonomy): domain Bacteria; phylum Chloroflexota; class Anaerolineae; order Aggregatilineales; family Phototrophicaceae; genus CFX2. The sequence continues at coordinate 22,248 of DATALK010000184.1, forward strand.
ACTATGTGCGGAATTTGCGGGGAATGGAACGACGATGGTGCGAGTTTAGGCCAACTGGTCACGATGGCCGACAAAATCCGGCATCGTGGGCCGGATGATGACGGCTTTTACGTCCACGAAAAAACGGGGTTAGCCAGCCGCCGTTTGAGCATTATTGACCTGAGTACTGGCAAACAGCCCATCTTCAACGAAGATCAAACCATCGCCATTGTTTTTAATGGCGAAATCTACAACTACCCCGAACTGCGCCAGCACCTGATCGAATGTGGGCATCAGTTTGTGACTAAAACCGACACCGAAGTAATTGTTCACCTCTACGAACAGTACGGCGTCGACAGCGTCAAAAAACTTCAGGGCATGTTTTCGTTTGCCATCTGGGATGACCGCCAGCAGCGCTTGTTCATCGCCCGCGATCCGCTGGGACAAAAACACATCTACTACCGTTACCAACCTGGCCGCCGGTTTATGTTTGGTTCGGAAATCAAAGCGCTGCTGGAAGACGATTTTACCCGCGCCCTGAACACCCGCGCGATGCACAATCTCCTGTCGCTGCGCTGCATCCCTGACGATGACACCCTGTTCGAGGGCATTCAGAAGCTGCCTGCCGGTCACTTCCTGCTTTTGGAAAACGGCCAACTAACCATTTCCCAGTACTGGGATTTGCAGTATACAAACAAACTCAGCGGCTCGGACGAGGACATCACCGAACAACTCCGCCAACTGCTGGTGGACACCGTTCAAAGTCACATGCTGAGTGATGTTCCATTGGGAACGTTTCTGAGCGGCGGCATTGACTCGTCACTCATCACCGCCATCATGTGTGAGCTGTCCAGCACCCCCGTAAAAACCTTTGCCATTGGCGTCACCGAAGACAGCTTTAACGAACTTCCCTACGCGCGGCAGGTCGCCGAACGTTACCACACCGAACATCACGAATTTGTGGTTGAACCCAACTTTATCGCTACCCTGCCGGAAATGATGTGGTACATGGAAGAACCGGTTGACCCCTTTGCTTTTGGCGTTTATTCCGTGTCCAAACTGGCGCGGCAGCATGTGAAGGTGGCACTCGGCGGTGATGGTGGTGATGAAATGTTTGCCGGTTATGATCGCTACGTCGGCAATCAACTGGTTGACCTGTACTGTCTGCTGCCGCGTGCGATGCGCTCCCACATCGTCGAACCCATCATCCGGCAGTTACCGGATAACTTCAGTTACAACAACCGCGTCCAAAAGCTGCGCTGGATGGTCGCCATGTCCAACAGCGATGCCAGCGAACGCTACGCCCAGAGCGCGATTTTCCTGCGTTTCAGCCACGAACACAAACAGGAGCTTTACAGCACCTCCCTGTGGCAGCAGTTGGAACGCCAGAATTCGATGGACTATCTCGTCCGGCTGTTTGAAGCTGACAACGCCCACGAAGCGGTTGACAAAATGCTCTATACCGATGTGAAATCCCGCTTAGCCGATCATCTCCTGGTCGTTAATGACCGCATGACGATGGCGCACAGTCTGGAAGGCCGTTCCCCCTATGTGGATCACAAGCTGGCTGAATTTGCCGCCGCTGTGCCATCACGCTTGAAAATTCACGGGCGCCGCCTGAAACATATTTTGCGGCAGGTCTCCAAAGCCTATCTACCGGATGATCTGGTTGAACGCCCCAAACACGGTTTCAGCTTCCCGCTGGCGTTCTGGTTCCGCAACGAACTCCGCGAATTAACCCGCACGCTGTTCCAGGAGTCGCGGTTGGTCGCCGCTGGCTATTTCCGCCCGGAAGCCATGTTATCCCTGCTGGATGAACACGTCAGCGGCGAGGTGGATAACAACTACCGCCTGTGGCTGCTGCTGAATCTGGAACTCTGGTATCGGCTGTATATCGAAAATACGCCGGTAGACACCCTTCAGGGTCAACTGGTGCAGTCATTGACCGTTCATTGAACGAGCGACCCAATCAAAGGGGGTTCAGATTGTTCAAACAGCTTCGACCTTATCTCACGATTGCCATAACCGTGCTGTTACTCCTCCTGGTCTTCCATAATGTTGGCCTGGAGGAGTTAGTCGGAACCCTGGCCCAGGCCGAGATCGAATTCATTTTGCTGGCCCTGTTCATCGGGCCAGCTCTAAACTTTATCAGCGCCGTGAAATGGCAGCTCCTGCTGCGTTCTCAGGGAATTGATTTACCCATCGGGTATCTGTTTAAGCTCTATCTGGTCGGCATCTTCTTTAATAACTTTTTACCGACCAACGTCGGCGGCGATGTCATCCGCAGTTATGAAGTCGGAAAACGGATTAACAATCAGCCTTCGGGCCTGGCCTCCGTTTTTATGGAACGGCTGACTGGTTTTGTAATTCTCGTGCTGGTCGCCTGGATTGGATTTTTAGTTCACCTGTCGGTGGTAAATCATCCTGTTCTAACGGCGGTTATGCTCATTGCGGTCATCGGCTTGGCAGGCATCGCCTGGTTAGCGCTGGATGCCCGTCTATTACGCTTGGTTGAACAGCTGCTGCCCTTCGCCCCGGCCCAGAAATACATCGCCGTGTTCAAGAAATTCCAGACGGCACTGCAAGGCTATCGCCAACAACCCAGAGCTTTAGGAACCGCCTTTGCCCTCTCGTTTGTCTTTTACCTGGGCAACATTTTTTATGCCTTTGCCGCTTCCCAGGCGTTTCACCCGGAAATACTGCTGCTCGATATGGTCTTTATCATGCCCATCACGATGGTTGTCGCCATGATGCCCTTCACCTTTAACGGGATTGGCCTGCAAGAATGGTCGTATGTGTTGTTATTTCCGTTAGTGGGCGTCCCCGCATCCGTTGGCTTATCCGCCATTATCCTGATTCGTGCCGTGACCTTAGTGACGGCGGTTGTCGGTGCCTTCTTTTACATGCAGATCAAGGCTAAAGGGGGCGGAACCCTTTCGGCCAACGCTGCGCCGTAACTTAGCGCTGGTATTGCATCGGTAGGGGTGGCGCGTAGACCCATAGGCATCAAGTTAAGGTTGCGGTGCGGTTGCTGACGCTGAACGCCATCCGACTACCTCGGGATAAGCCGCCTCAAGGCGGCTGAAACGCTCGCGGATGGCCCACAGCAGCCCACTTGAAGCGGGCGTAAAAACACCGTAGCCAGGGGACTTCCAGCCCCTGGCGACCTTATCTTGATGTATATGGGCGGCGCGTAGACTGCCCGCAGACCGTAAAAGGTAAATAATTATGGAATCAGCGACCACGCTCAAAACTGAAACCATCCGCATTAACGCGGTAGTCATTTTATTGGTGGGTATTGTCATCCTGGCTGCCGCCCTGCGCTTCTATGATTTGGGCGGCGAAAGTTATTGGATTGACGAAGTGACCATGCTTCAGGTCACGCAGAGTCCGCTGGAAAGCATCCTCGGCAGCGAATTTCTCGAACACGGACGGCCTCCCGCTTATGTGCTGCTCGGCTATGCCTGGACACGCGTCTTTGGCACGGGCGAAATTGCCGCCCGCTCCCTGTCCGCCGTTCTTGGTGTGGCCGGTGTCCTGGTGCTGTTCGCAGTTGGGCGGGAACTGTTTAACGAACGCATTGGCCTGATCGCCGCCCTGCTGATGTCCCTCTCGGTCTTTCAGGTTTTCCACTCCCAGGATTACCGCTATTATGCGCTCGTCGGGCTGACTACACTGCTGTCGTATTACTTTTTCGCCCGATTTCTCAAATACAACGCTCGCACCCCTGACTTGATTCTATACGCTATTTTCAGCGCCTTGATTATTTATTCGCACCCCTATGGCGTCTTTGCGGTGGTCGCTCAAGGTTTATATTTCATCCTGCAATGGCGGCGTTACCGTTCTATCTGGCAGCGCTGGTTATTGAGCCAGCTTCTTTTTGGCGTTCTGGCCGCCATGCCGATCCTGCTGGTCGCGCGCTCCTTCGTTGGCGGCGGCGAAACCGAGCGCTCCACGCCTACCGACTGGATTATTAAACCCACGCTGACCACACCGCTGGGGACGTTGTTTAACTTTCTGGTCTACAGCCGCAGTTATGTGCGGCTGAGTGCGCTGGCCCTGGCGGGTGGTGTGGCCGGGTTCGGAACGCTCTTTTTTGTCGGGCGCAGCGGTTTATCAAATTGGTTAAGTGAAATCAGGCTGCTGCCTAAGGATCTCCGCCTGGATTTTTCCGGCCAATTCGGCGGCGTCCTGCTGGCTGTTTTGTGGCTGAGTGTTCCTATTGGAGCGGCTTTTATCCTATCGCTGCTGGTCACCCCCATGTATCTTGACCGCTACCTGATGTCCGCTGCACCTGCGCTGTACCTGCTGCTGGCGGTGGTCATCGTCGCCGGGCGCCGGGTTGTGCCGGAAGGGGCCAGTCTCGCGGGTCTGATCGTGTTAATGGGTTCGGCCCTCGCGGTCTACTATCCCACCGACATCAAAGAGCAGTGGCGCGATACTGCCGCTTACGTCACGCAAAACGCGACTTCTAACAATGCGATTGCCATTTTTGACGCCATTCTGCCGGAAGTTTCCGAAGATTCGCTGCGAACTTTCGACTGGTATTATTCCGGCGATAGCCCCTACTGCCCGCTCAATTTGACCTTAAATAATCCAGCACTGCTGGAAGCAATCCAGCAGTGTGGTCGCACCTCAGGCCGCATCTGGCTTGCCATTCGCGGCGACAATCCCGAACGGATCAACGATTTAACGACGTTTTTGGAACAAAATCCAGCAGTGAGACTGCGGGTTACCGCCGTCCTTAAGCCCAAGGGGATCGGGCTTTATTTGCTGGAATTTGAGGCTTGAGGGGTTAACGCGGGTGCAGCAACGCGCATCAACCGATCTTCAGATAATCCCGGCACATATGGCGCATAATACAGGTCAAACTGCGCCCACAACGCCAACCCAAACGGGCTGGCTTGCGCGGCCTCCGTAAAAAAGTGTTCTTGAATCAAATCAATCACCCGGACATCTTCCGGTTCGACGTAAAAAGCGTGGTCCGCACCGAGGGGCAGTCGTTGCAAATCCAGGACGGTTAATTCATTGGCGTTCATAAAATCCACTTGCAGACTGTCATTCATAAAACGCAGCAGGCCGGTGATATAATCTTCTGGCAGTGGCTGGCTGCTAATCAGATGGATGCGCGTTGTGGGGGGAAAATCCAACGAACGCAGCATGGCGTCCTGGCCGTCTCGATAACGCAGAATTTCCCGAAACTGGTGGTTATAGGTGGGGAGGTGGACGTTAAAGTAATAATTGACCTGGGCCACCGCCAGCACCACCGCGACTGCGCCGCCGACCAGCGCTGGCGGCACTCGTCCTGGCATCAGCAGCGTCGGCACATACCGAATGCCAATGGCGGCCAGCAGCATCAGCGCCGGGAAAACCACCACATAACGCGGCGACTGCGTCGGATCCGCCAGCAAAGTATTCCCTACCGACACCGCCAGCAGCCACAAAATCAACAGCAAAAATCCGGGTTTGCGCACTTGCCCCAATGCCCAGGTCAGTCCCAACAAAACCGCTGGAACCATAAAAGCCAGCAGCAGCGGGGTATATCCGGCATAAAACAAAGTGCTGTCCGGCTGGCGTCCATACACCAGGAACGACGGCACGAGCCGCTGTTCAACATACGCTCGAACATCAAAAACACCCTGGGTTGTCGGCAGGGCATACTCGGAATTCAGGCGGGGGGTCAACGGATTGCCGGAAGCGGCCAGGGTGTAATAAATCGGCAGCGCCACACACACCGCCGCCAACACCAATATCAACACGCTGGAACGATTCGGGAGTTGGGAATATAACGTTGTTCGGGTCTTACCCCGGCCCATCAGCCACATTCCGACCAACCAGGCAATTACCAACACCGGATACAGCAACCGCCCGCCTTCGTAAAAATACTGAGTCAGGCCCAGCGTTATTCCGGCCAGAGCATAATCCCGCCGCCGCCCGAAGTTCATTCCTTGCGCCAGAAACGCCAGCGCCAGTGTCCCAAACAAGGGGTCAGCGATATTGTTAATCCCAATCCGGCTGAAGTTGAGATGGGGCGGAAACGTCGCCAGCAGCAGCGCGGCGATCAGCGCTGTCGGACGCTCAAATAACGCTCGCCCCAGCAGATAAACCGCCGGAATTGTCAGCGCACCCAAAATCGCGCTCACCGCCCGCAGACCGGTAAAGTTCCGGCCAAAAACATGAACCGCCAGCGATTGCCAGTAGGGGAACATATACGAAAAAGTCGTGATATTGCCAAACGGTGACAACAGCTTAATATCGGCGTTTGACCATGATGCCTGGATGGGGAGAACCAGATGAAGTTCATCCACCAGCACCCGCACGCTGGTATCCACCTGCCAGAAGCGCAGCGCTAACGCCAGAATGGTGAGAACCACCACCACCACCATTTCGCGCCGCTGGTGGACAGCGGGCAAGCGAACTGGCAACCGAAAACCGCCCAAACCCAACCCCAGCAACCCGATTCCAGCACCCAACAGCCCAAACTGGGCGTTCGTCGAAATTGAATCCAGCACCGGCCACGCTAGTGCCCGCCCATTGATTTCCGCCAGCAGCAGGAGTAACAAAAAACCGGCGATAGTCATTATTGGCTGAATTTTAGAATGCGATTCGCTCACGGGCACAACAGCGGTGAGCGGTTCAGGCAGCTCACGCAAATGCAGCGCAAAAATCAGAGCAACTCCGCCCAGCAGCAATGCCACCACCGCGCGGATCAGCGGTTGTTCGGCCTGTTGCAACGCCGACGCGGAAAATACCATCAATCCGACTGCCGCCAGCGCCAATCCCACCGACCACAAAATCTGCTGGAGCGGGCGCGCCGCCGGGGAGACTTTAACCGGCGCATCCTCCCCTATCGAGGTTACAATGATTGACGATTTCCGCGCGGAGGAATGCCGAAACCGTCGCCAGCCCACCAGGGCCGCACTCCCCGCTGCGACCAGGAATAGCCACCCCCCGCTACGAAACCCGCTGCTGCTGTCCTTCGGTAACGAGCGCCTGGTCATGGTGGGTATGAAGCTCCTCAAACTGCCGCCGGTAAAGTTGGGCGTAAAGGCCATTTTGAGCTAACAACTGCTCGTGTGTCCCATCCTCGACCACCCGCCCCTGCTGCATCACCAGAATGCGGTCTGCATCCCGCACGGTACTCAGACGGTGGGCGATAATCAAACTGGTACGGTTCGCCAACACCTGCGCCAAGCCTTCCTGAATCAGCGCTTCGGTTTCCGTGTCAATGCTGCTGGTCGCCTCGTCCAGCACCAGAATACTGCCGGGGCTATGAATGAGCGCTCGCGTCAGGGCCAATAGCTGCCGCTGCCCTTGCGACAGATTAGCGCCCCCTGGCAGCAGTTCATAGTTATAACTATCCGGCAGTCGTTCAATAAAGGCTGCCGCCCGCGCCGTCTGGGCCGCTGCAATCATCTGCGCATCGGTGACATCATTATCAAACAGGCGCAGATTATCGGCAACTGTCCCGTTAAAACAGTAAGGGTTTTGGGGAACTACGGTCACATAATGGCGCAAATCGGCCAGTTTGAGATCGCGCACATCCACACCATCAATCCGCACATGCCCCGCGTCCACATCATAAAACCGCGACAGCAAACCCGCGAGCGAGGTTTTACCGGCCCCCGTTGCGCCCACAATCGCCACTCGCTGCCCCGCCGGAATGTGAAGATCCACCGCGCGCAGCACCGGCATCTCTGGTTCATAACTAAAGTGGACTTGTTCCAGCGTAATCGTGCCGCGAAACTCCGGGATAGTTTGGGGCTGTTCGGGGTCCACAATGTGCGGCTCAACCTTGAGCATTTTAGCAATGCGTTCGCCAGCAGAAAGCGCCTGCTGAATCTGTGCGAACTGCTCCGTCAATTGCAAAATGGGTTCAAAACTGCGCCGGGTGTATTCAATAAACGAGATTAACATGCCCAGCGTCGCCCACCCCGCCAATACGCCCTGGCCGCCGCCATACAGCACAATCGCTAATCCGGCGGAGGTTAGCAGTTGCAGTACGGAAGCATACACCGTATACACATCCCGCAGGTTGGAATGGATGTTTTTATATTCCTGGTTGATGGCATCAAATTCCGCCCGGCTCAATTCCTGCCGGTTGAACAACTGCACAATCAACATGCCGTTAAACTGCTCGTTGATAAACGCCAGATATTCCCCGACCAACTTATGGAACGCGCTTGATAGCCCGCGTATTTTGCGCCGGAAATACACCGTCAGCACGATCATGATGGGCATCAGACACAGGCCCAACAGCGCCAACCGCCAGTTGAGCAGGAACATCACCCCGATTAACCCCACCAGCGTCACCAGATTGCTGGCAACCACCACAATACTGGTAGAAACCAGCTCGGTCAGGGCATCCACATCATTGGAAAAACGCGAGACCAACTGCCCCACCGGCGTCGTATTAAAAAAGCGCATATCCTGCTTGATGATGTGTTCAAACAACGTTTGCCGCATAGCGACCAGCGCGTTCTGGCCGACAGTTTGCAGCAGGTACGTGTGTCCAAAACGCAGCACAAACAGCACCAAAACCGACACAAAATACACCACACCATACGGAATTAGGCCGTTTAAATCCCCGGTGTTAATTGGCCCGTCCACCGCCCGTTGAATCAGGTAGGGTGGCAGCAGTGACAGCGCCGTTACCGCCGCCAGCATCACAAACACCAGCAGCAGTTCGCGCCAGTAGGGTTTAACAAACTGCCCCAGCATCAAAATCAGATAACGGTCTGAAAATTTATCCTGGCGTAAATCCGCTTCGCTTTGTAATTTTAGTGGATTCGGCTGAGCAGCTCCAACAACGGCGCCGCTCCGTTTTTCCAAATCGTTTTGTTTAACCTTTGCCATCGGCGGTTTCCCTGTCTTCTCGGAGTTCACGTTCAACCATGCGGGCATACAAACCATCCTGAGCAACCAGGGCTTCATGGGTTCCCTGTTCCTCAATCCGGCCCTCCGCCATCACCACAATAAAATCGGCATCTTTTACGGTGGCAATCCGATGCGCGATAATCAAACTGGTGCGGGAACGCAGCACGCTCCGTAAATCGGTGAGAATATCTGCTGCCGTATGGGTATCCACGCTGGACAGCGCATCATCCAGCACCAGGATCGCCGGGTCGCGCACAATCGCCCGCGCAATTGCCACCCGCTGTTTTTGCCCGCCGGAGAGCATCACCCCTTTTTCGCCCACCAGCGTATCCAGGCCGCGTGGCAGTTGCGATAAATCGTTGCTCACCCGCGAGATATAAATCGCCTGCTGGAAATCGTCGTCGCTGATGTCGTCCATGCCCATGCTCACATTTTGGTGCAGCGGTTGGCTGAACAAAAACGTGGACTGGGGCACATACGCAATGGCACGGCGCAAATCTTCCAGGGCGAGATCGCGCACATCCGCGCCATCCAGCAGCACCCGACCTTCCGTGGGGTCAAGCACCCGCGCCAGCAAATTAACCAGCAGGGTTTTGCCGCAGCCGGTTGGCCCAACCAGCGCTACCACTGACCCGGCAGGAATCCGCAGCGAAATGTTCCGCAGCAACCAGGTGTCCTCGACCTGCACCCCAACAGCTTCAAACACAATTTCGCCGCGCGGCGTGTCTAACGGTTGGGCTTCGGCCTCGTTACGAATTTGTGCCTGTTGCAGCAGCGGCGTCAGCCGCACCAATGCGCCGAGGGTTTGCTGGTAACGCTGGTAAATCGTGCCGAGTTGCAGCAGCACCTGGCCGATTAGCGCCAGATACACCAGAAATTGCACGAAGTTACCGAGGGTCAGCGCCCCGTTGAGCGCCAGCACCCCGCCGAACAACACCACAACGGCAGCGGTGAGTTCACTAATCATATTCGGCAGCATCCCCACCGGCTCGTTGCGCCGCCGGAAATATAACCAGCGGCGGCGATATTCCAGGTTTCTGTCGCGGTAGGCCGCAGCAACGCCTGCCTCTTTCCCAAAAGTTTTGATGGTCTGAATACCGCTGGCCGCATCCTGTACCAGCGCCGCCAGCACCCCGGCCTGGTCTTGCACCTTCTCAAACACTGGCGCGAGGACTCGTCCGGCCCGTAACTGAAACGTCGTGGAAATACTCAGTACCACAAAAACGACCAGCGTCAGCGGCAGGTTAATGGTTCCCAATAAAATAAAGGTGGCAATCACCGTGAACAGGGCGCTGCCAAAGCGCGTAAAACCAATTGCCAGCAAGCGCCAGATCATTTCGGTATCGGCGTGCATTCGAGAAATGAGATCGCCTGTCGGATAACGCTGGTAAAAGCCCTGGTCGAGCGTGAGCAGGTTATCAAAGAGCGTCTGGCGAATGTCAAAATTAACCGAGTACGCCACCTGTCCGCTGTAGTGCCGCTGGCCGAAAAAAGCGATCACGGTAATCACGGACAAACCAATGAGAATCAGGGCGTCTATTCCGATTTGTTCCAGGGGAACCTGATGGCGAATGTGGTCAACGACCACCCCCATCAGATAGGGGGTCGCGGCAGAAGCGATTCCGGCGACGGTGCCGGACAGCAGCGCCCCGGCAGCCGCGCCGCGATGCGCCCCGATAAAGCGCAGCAACCAGCGCGCATCCGCCTGGGGCGTTTGAGTTTGGACGGTCACAGATACATCCTCCCTATTAGCGGCAGGACTTGGTATCGTATCAGCCCGTCCCGGAAGCGTAAAGTACCAATGGGTCTATTTGGTTACAACGCCGTTTCCATCTCCAGGTATTCCTGCCGCACAATGTCCGCCGCCGTAATCCCCAGAATTTGCATCATTTCCTGAATGCGATCCGCTTTATTTTCGGCGTCCGACTTTGACCAGGTACGGCTCTTTAACTCAATGAAGGTCTGCGGCAGCTCTGGTGAAATCAAACGATCAACATTGACGTAAAACAACACGCCTTGAAACAGAATGTGCCAGCGCTGGCGATCTTTTTGCAGTTCGCGTTCCGAGGTTGGCTCAAAATATTCGCGGTAAAAACGCAGTGGGCGGTTCGCCTGGGCAATAAACCGCGAATGGGACAGCGAAATTGACCGCTGGAACTCGTCTTCTTTCGTCGGCAGCGTAAACGTCAAGCGCGTCCGCACGGAAGTTACATCATCTTTATCATCAATGCGGTCATCTTCCCGGTAGCGCACCCGGCCTTTGTCAGCGTCATCAAACAGGAAATAAGTATCATACTGGCGGTAGTGTTTGTTATCTAACACCTGCACATCCGGGTGTTTCAGTAATTTTTCCATCACGTCGGCGTTGGGAATGCTGGCCTTCACCTGCACCTCAAAACTCTCGCCCTGTTCAATGCCACCGATTGCCAGCAGTTTACTGAGAACATCTTCCTCCCGCGCCGCCAGGAATTGGTCAATCCGCTGGGCATACTCCGCCGCCTGTTTTAACAGCGTCTCCTCATTCACCGTCAACAGTTGGCGATCCCGCATCAACCACTGGCCGTTACAAATAACGTGCCGGACATCGGTGCTTTTCCCGGCATACACCAACCGCGAATACACCGCGTTTGGATCCCGGCTGAACTGGGGCACATTATGCACCGGATTTGCATCTACGGTAATCACATCGGCTAATTTGCCGGGTTCCAGGCTGCCCACGCTGTCGCCCATAAACAGCGCTTCCGCGCCCATCCGGGTTGCCATCAGCAGTGCTTGCCGCGCCGGGAGCGTCGTTGGGTCGTTCGCGTCCGTCTTTGCCAGAATCGCCGCCAACCGCACTTCCTCAAACATATCCAGGTCATTGTTGCTGGCGGTGCCATCCGTGCCAATGCCAACGGTTAAATTTTGCGCCAACATCTGCGTCACCGGTGCGATTCCCGACGCGAGTTTCAGATTACTCGTCGGGCAGTGCGCCACCGTCGTGTGATGTTCGTGCAGAATCCGCATTTCCCCACTGTTGATATGCACGCAGTGCGCCGCCAGCACTTTAGCATCCAGCAAACCCACCGAATGCACCCAGGGCACAACCGTCATGCCATACACATCAACGTTATCATCCACTTCCAGCTTGGTTTCGGAAATGTGGATCAGAATCGGGACATCATAAGCTTTGGCGAGTTCCGCGCACTCGCGCAAAATTTCTTCTGTCGTGGAATAGACCGCATGGGGCGCAATTGCCGGGGTAATCAGCGGATGGCCGCGCCACTTCTCGATAAACTGCGCCGCGTAATCCAGGCTAAACTCATAAGATTCCGCATCCGGCGTGGGAAACTTCAACACCGACTGCCCCAACACGCCGCGCAGTCCGGCAGCGGCGGTGGCTTCAGCCACATCCCCTTCGTAATAATACATATCGGCAAAACTGGTCACGCCGCTGCGGATCATCTCCGCACACGCCAAACCTGTCCCGACCCGGCAGAAGTCCGGGTTCACAAACTCGCGCTCGGTGGGCATCATGTAACCCATCAGCCACACGTCCAACCGGCGATCATCGGCCAGACCGCGCAGCAGGGTCATGGGAACGTGGGTATGGGCATTTACCAGCCCCGGCATAATATACTGCCCGGCGCAGTCTACCACCCGCTCGGCCTCATACTGCGCGGCAATCTCCGCACTCCCCCCCACCGCTACAATTTTTGCGTCCTTAATCGCTACCGCCCCATCGGCAATCACATCAAACTGCTGGTTCATGGTGACGACGGTGCCGCCCGTTAAAATGGTTTCTACTTTTTCCACCGCGCCTGCTCCTCGTGAACGTGATAAAATTGGCGGGATTATAATCTGTGTTGTCCGATTTGCAACCAATGCGAATGTAACCGTAGGGACATTCGCCTGCGGCGAGATTAAGGCCAGAAGTTTCGCCTGCATTTCCAGAAATCAGAATTGCAGCAATTCAGAAGGTAAAATTTCAGAATTAAAGGCGAACACAGCGAAAACCTCTGACATAGCTCCTGCTAACGGGGGCATATCTGTAACGGTTAGGGGCACGGAAAAGCGTCGAATCGGCACTGAACCACGAGCCACCCCGCAGCACACGAGCATCGCTTCCTTCCCAGTCTGTATCTTCTGGTTCAACATAAAACTCACGCCATTTGCTTAAACACCACTCCCAGACATTGCCGCTCATGTCCAGCACTCCATAGGGTGACGCGCCCGCTGAAAACAACCCAACGGCACTGGTCTGCCCGATACCAGTGTCTTGGGTATTAGCTTTTATCGCGTCATATTCATTACCATAAGGATAAATCCGTCCATCGGTTCCCCGCGCCGCTTTTTCCCACTGCGCTTCGGTAGGCAGGGTCACCTCATAGCCCAATTTCACACTCAACCAGCGACAGAACGCCAGTGCTTCATACCAGCGCACATAAATCCGGGGATGGTTCGCTAACCGGAACAACAAGTCAGCATATTCATCCGGCGCAGTACGTTCTCCCTTCCATGCCCACCCGGATTCTGTCCACCATTCGCGCCGGTTGTATCCATCCGAGGCCATGATAAACGCCTGAAACTGAATATTCGTCACCAGATAGCGACTGATACAATAGGTAGGTAAAGTGACTTCGTGCGGTGGTGCTTCTTTATCATCAGCCTGTAGTGACTTATCACAACCCATCAGGAACGGCCCAGCGGGAATTTCCACCCACTCCATGTCCGGCAGTCCATCTGACCGCAGCCCAACACCAGGGCGCGGATCGCCCAGGCGGTTGAGGATCCGTCCCGCTTCTGCTCGTGCTAGCGGCGGCACAGCGCCCGTCATGACCGCGACCAGCGCCGTCTGAACTGGTGCAGCAGCGGCGGCATCCGCCAAGCCTTCGGTCAGCGCACGGCAGGCCAGCACCGGATGGGTCTCTTTCAGCCAATCCGCGATGCCGGTTTGCATCCCGGCCAGCAGCACCGCCGTTTCTTCCCAGCCTGTCGGTTGCCACCAAAGATCGCCCGGCCAAAAATGCGCCGCTGGCACGCCCCGCCGCACGTCTTCACCCAGTTCGCAGGCGGCAAAATATTCTTGCAGCAGTTGGTGGAAAAACTTAAGTTCCCCTTTAGCGCTGTCCAGGGTCAGCAGCGTGGCACTTTCGGCCAGATACAGCAGTTCATCCGGTGAGCCAAAGTCATTATCAGCCAGCGCTATCTTAGCCCAATCCACTGAAACACTGGTTCCCAATCGCTCCGACTGCATCCGATAGGCCAATTGCGCCAATGCTTGCCGGGCGGTTCGCGCCCGCCCCCGTGCCTGTTCGCGGGTTTGCGGATCACGGCTGTTGACCGCCAACCGCCCGCGCCGTTCCAGCAGCAAATCCACAAAGGCAGCAAATAACTGCCCCCGATTCGTCGGAGGTTGCCCGCTGCTGATGAACACCTCTACCGTGATTTTGAGCAGAAACGGGTTTGACACTAATCCTAACAGTCCGGGCAAATCCCCAGTTTCACGCATGACCGCCCGCATGGCATTATAAATCCGATCAAAACGATCATTGGATTGATCATAAACCGGATGTTTATCCGGTTCGCGCGCAATGTCACCACCCTGCCAAAAATCATCGAAATCAAGTTGAGCAGTCTGAAATAACTTCCAGACCTGGGTTAGATCCTCTCCGACCAATGCCCAAAACAACCGGTCACGATCCACATCTTCTAGGTAATTGCCGATAAACAGCCGAATCCGGCTCACATCCAGCGGAGACACATCCACCCGACGCAGCGGCAACACCCGCAGCCCGGTATAGTCCAGCTTGCGACATGTCACCACCACCAGCATATCACGGTGCAGTTGTAGCCAATCGTCTACTTCTGGCACACTATTGCGCGGCATTTCGTTCAAGCCATCGAGCAGCAGCACGACTCGTTTAGGCGGGTAATCTCGCAGCGCTAATCCACCAAAGTAAGTAGTTATATGTTTTTCCAGCCCGCCGCCAGTATACGCCCCCAGTGGCACATACACCGGCAGTGGGGCGTGGTCATCGTCCAGCGCCGCCACCGCAAATTCGTAGGTCAACCGCTGCAAGGTGGTCGTTTTGCCGCTGCCCGGTTCGCCGATCAACACAATGCCGCCCTGCCGCACCACTTCCCGCAATTCATTCACGGTGTCTACCGGATCGTGGTCGCCACCTTCTAGGAAGCCGTGTTCCCGGTAAACCGCATTCTGCATGTTCACATATTTCAGCGCGTGGGTTTTCACCGCCACTTTCGGTTTGGCCGCCTGTGCCCGCCCGCCCAGGTCGGTGTACAGATAGAGCCACTGTTCAAACTGCTGGCACAACCCTTGCAAATAGGCGCGTTCCTGTTCCCGGCGCGTCTGCATGGGGGCAGGGGTATCAGGCTGCGGCAACCGTTCCAGCAGTTGTGCTTTTCCAGCCTCATAATCGGCAAAAGCAATCCAGGTCAGCAGGTTAATCGTCACGGGCATAATCCCGCCCGAACATTTCAGCGGAATCAACCGCGTCCCCACTTCCAGCGCATAGGCGATTTCCCGCCGCACAAAGCTGTCTTCCCGTGCGACATCGGGTGTAATCAGCACAATCATGGCGGGCGCTTCCCGAATAGCTTTTTCGATAGCGGAATCAAACGGGCGCGCGGGGTCGAGATCGCGCACATCCTGCCAAACGGTATACCCGGCAGCGGTCAAGTCGGCATACAAACGCTGCGCCAGGTCAAGCGCGTCTTTCCGAGCATAAGAAATAAACAGTGGCGGCATAATTGATCTTCGTATTGATCTGAATAATAACACCCATTATCCCCGGCTCACGCGGCTACCGCAAGTTTTTACGCCTCAGATCAAACAATTCCATCCCGTCGTTACCTCAGTTTTCCGACTGATGGTATACTCCCTAGTTGAATTCCGCTTTAAGAGCGCGTTTTGAATCGTTCACAATTGGCACGCGGTATCGGAAACCGGCATCCCCGTGGGAGCATGTAATGCGTCGTCGTTTGCGCTTGCAGTATGTCTATTTTGTTGAAGCGGTCCTGATCGGCGTTTTTTTCGTTCAGGCGCTTCGTTTTCTGATCGGCATGGTTTACAGCCGGGTTGGCGGCCTTTCGGTTGTCACCGCCCTTGACCCGGCAGCGATCCCTGCCACCATGCCCGGCGTGGTTGACCCCGGCATTGTCACCAGCGAAATTTCGTTCCTGATTTATATGCTGGCGCTGCCGCTGCTGGCCCTCATTTTTGGGCGCTTCCGCTGGCTGTTTGTCCTGGCCGCCGTGCTGACCGCCGCTGGCCGCACTTTGATGCTGGCTGACAGTACCTTCGCCCCGACTATGGGCGCGGCGCTGGCCGTTGGCGGTGGGTTGTTGTACACCGTGATGGTCATTCGCCACCGCGCCTCCCTGCTACCCTATATGTTTGTCCTGGCGCTGGGCATTGACCAGCTTTTCCGCGCCTTTGGCAATACCCTGGATGGTTCCTGGTCGCCGCGTTACCTGCAAGTGCAAATCGTGCTGTCGCTCATCACCGTCGCCCTGAGCATTCTGGGTTTCGCCGCGCATTTACGCCGCCGCCAGGACGATCAGACCGCCGTTTCGCCGGATTACGGCCTGATGCCCTTTTGGGGCGGCATTGGTTTTGGCGGCTTATTATTTTTGGAACTGTCGCTGCTCTCGCTGCCCAACGCCATCGCGGGCCGCGCCGCTGTGGATTACACCACCTTCGCGCCATTGGTAACGTTAGCAACATTACTACCACTCATTCCCTGGCTGCGCCGGCAGGCGCGCGGCTTTATTACCACCTTTGACGGCAGCGTGCGCGGTTGGCTGTGGATGCTGCTCACGGCGCTGCTGGTGATGATCGGCACGCGCTTTCAAGGTGTAATCGCTGGCGCGGCCCTGGTAGTGGCCGCCTTCAGCGCCAGTATGATGTGGTGGTGGCTGGCCCGGCCTCAGGCGGAAAAAGAACGCAACTTCAGCGGCCTGTGGTTGGCGGGTGGGTTTATGCTGTTTTTGCTGCTGGTCGCGGGCGATAATTTCACTTACGAATACGCTTTTGTGCGCAATCTCGCGCCCGAACTGGCGTTCTTAAACAACATTATTCCGCCATTTTTGCGCGGCTTTCGCGGCATGGGAATTGGTCTGCTGCTGCTCAGTCTGTTTCTGGCCGCACTGCCAATGGTACAGACGACCCGGCGTATTCCCTGGGCCGGTGGAACGCGGTTGCAATCGCTGTTGGCGCTGCTGCTGGTCGCCGGATTCACGGGCGGTGTCGCCTATGCGGTGCGCCCACCCGTCATTCAAGGGGTACACGATGCCGACAGCCTGCGGATTGGCACGTATAACCTGCACAATGGCTTCAACGAATTTTATCACTTTGATCTGGAAGCCAGCGCGCGCACCATTCAGCAAAGCGGCGCAAATGCGGTACTGCTGCAACAGGTCGAAGTTGGAAGGTTAACCAGCTTTGGCGTTGACCAGGCGCTCTGGTTGGCGCGGCGGTTACGCATGGGTGAACGTTTTTACCCCACGAATGAAGGCTTGCAGGGGTTGGCGATACTATCTAACGTCGAAATCGTCTATGACGATGGCGCGCTGCTGACCAGCACCAACAGCCAGCAAACCGGCCTCCAGCGCGTGCAAATTCGCCCGGACGCGGGCATCATTACGCTATATAATACCTGGCTCGGCTTCCTCCTGGAAACCGGCGACGGGCGCACTATCGAACAGCAGGAGCAAGACCAGCAGCGCCAGTTGAACGAAGTTTTCGCCCTTATCAGCGCGGCCCACCCGGACGGCAATCTGGGCCGCATGATTATCGGCGGAACCTTTAACAATGTCCCCGATTCGCCGCTGATTCAGGAGCTGCGAGCCGCCGGATTTAGTGACCCCTTTGCCGGACTGCCGCAGGAACTGAAAGCCACTTTATGGCGCACCGGCTATCCGCGTGTGCAGTTTGATTACCTGTGGGTGCGTTCGATGCAGGCGTTGGGGGCAGTAGTGATGGATAGCAATGCGTCCGATCACCGGATGGCCGTTATTGAGGTGCAAATCACCAGGGGCGGATAGCCGATTTCAAACCGTCAGTTCGCCCTTTTCGATCAGTTTGAGCGCGTCACGAGCGGCGGATTGGGCCGCAATTTGTTTGCTCCGTCCCGTACCCGTTCCGGCGACCTTGTCGGCGATGAGGACTTCCACCACAAATTCTTTTTGATGGTCGGGGCCGGTAGCGGAAACGGTGCGGTAAACCGGCGTGCGATTAAGTTCGGCCTGACTCCATTCCTGCAAACGACTGCGGGCATCTTTGTCTATCGCTTCTTCTAACACCTGCTCAATCAGCGCTTCCAGACGCGGTAGGATAAAGGCGCGGACGGCTTCCAACCCTTGATCGAGATACAACGCGCCCGTCACCGCCTCAAACGCGCCGCACAGATTATTGACCCGTTCGCGCCCGCCGCTGGCTTCTTCGCCGCGCCCCATCCGCAAGCACTCGCCAATCTGAATTTCCTGCGCCAGTTGGGCCAGGGACTCCGTTCGCACTAAAGCCGCGCGCAAGCGGGTGAGCTGGCCTTCCGGCATCTGCGGGAAATGCTGGTACAAACTATCACCAACCAGAAAATCCAGTACGGCATCACCCAAAAATTCCAGCCGTTCATTATCGCCTTCGGCCTCACCATGCTCGTTGATATAAGACCGGTGGGTTAACGCTTGCTGGAGCAAATCCTGGTTGCCGAAGCGAACCCCAATTTCCCCTTGAACTGTTTCAACTGCTGTCATTGAGAATATCTCAGAATCCTATCAGAGTCCGGGCACGAAGTTTCGTGCCCGGAACTAATGAACAAACGGGTTAATTAAACGCCTTAAAAATCAGGGAAACGTTGTGGCCGCCAAAACCAAACGAATTACTCATCACCGTTTGAATGGGCATCGGGCGCGCCGTATTCGGCACGTAATCCAGGTCACATTCCGGGTCGGGTTCATTCAGGTTAATGGTCGGCGGCGCCACCTGATCGCGGATTGCCAGCACCGAGAACGCCGCTTCCATCGCTGCCGTTGCGCCCATACCGTGTCCGGTCATACTCTTGGTCGAACTCATCGGCACTTTGTAAGCCTGGTCGCCAAACGCCAGTTTTACCGCCTTTGTTTCCATCACATCATTGAGGGCCGTTGCCGTCCCATGCGCATTGATATAATGAATATCGGTGGGGTTTAGCTGAGCATCTTCTAACGCCTGCCGGATGGCCTGGGCCGCGCCCCTGCCTTCCGGGTCGGGAGCCGTAATATGGAACGCATCCGAAGTTGCCCCATAACCCACCATTTCCGCCAGAATATGCGCGCCGCGGGCTTTGGCAAATTCCAGTTCTTCCAACGCCAGCACCCCAGCGCCCTCACCAAAAACCAGCCCCAGGCGGCTTTTATCAAACGGACGGGAAGCGTGCTGCGGATCATCGTTCAACCGTGAACACGCGCCAACCCGATCAAATGTGGCGATGCCCAGCGGGAAAATTGGCGCTTCGCCACCACCAGCCAACGCCTGGTCAACGCGCCCCATGCGAATCAGGTGAAAGGCGTAACCAATACATTCCGCGCCGGTAGCACAGGCTGACACTGGCGTGGCGGTTGGCCCCATCGCGCCGACTTCCAGGCTGACCAGATTACTGCCGCCGTTGACCACCAGCATCGGAATCCCAAAAGGGGTAATCCGGCGCGGATCGCCCGATTTGAAAAAATCTGTCGCCTGCTCGTAGTAACACTCAACGCCCCCCACTGCCGAACCAATAACCACACTTGAGCGCCAAGGATCGGCCTCCGGGACGTGGAAACCCGAATTACGAACCGCTTCCGCGGCTGCCGTGACTACAAATTGCTGGTAACGATCCCGGCGGCGCGCTTCTTTAGCCGGCATATAATCCGCCGGATTCCAGTCCTTCACCTCGGCGGCAATTTTTACCAGATGATTGGAAGCGTCAAAACGGGTAATTGGCCCAATGCCGCAGTGCCCAGCCTTGATCGCTTCCCAGGTTGATTCTACAGTGTGGCCGAGCGGAGAAATAATCCCCATACCGGTCACAACTACTCGTCTCGTCATGCAAGCTCCCATTGATTAAGTCAATCTTGTTGCGGGTGGGTTAAAAAGCCCCCGCGCTTTATTGAAACTCAAGCTGTTTTTAACACAGCCGCCGCTGATTTACCATGTCTGGTTAACCATCCACCTGTTTGTCAGCGGTTGTCGGCCAATAATGGCCTTCAACCCACCCGGAACCATCAGGTCGAATTTCCTTTTTCCAGACCGGCACAATTTCTTTCAAACGATCAATCCCATACCGCGCCGCCTCAAAACACCCTTGATCGCGGTGACCGGACGAACAGGCAATCACAATCGTATTCTGGCCCACTGCCAACTGACCGACTCGCTGCACAATGGCAATCCCCTGCACCAGCGGCCACTGCTGGCGGATTTCCGCCGCGACCTGCCGCATCTTTGCCAGCGCCATCATTTCATAAGCCTCATACTCCAGGCGCTGCGTCTGCACCACCTCACTACCCTGGCCGGTTTCACCGCGTACCATACCGCTAAACACACAGACCGCCCCGGTAGCCGGGATCGTAATGGCCTGAATCAGTTCATCGGTGCTGAACGCCTCGCCCGCCAAACGAATTACTTCCGGGTAAGAACCATCGCCACCGCTGACGGGCGGGAAAAAAGCCACTTCATCACCATCCTGAACGCCATCCCCGGCAAACGCATACTCCTGGTTCACCGCCGCAATCGCAGCGACCACATGCGCGGCCATCGGGGGATACAGGGCCGTCAAAGCCTGTTTAACGTCGGCCACCGTCGCGCCGTCCGACACGGTAACAGTCAAACGATTCTGTCCGGCCAGATCTTTGAGCGTCGCAAACAATAAAACATGAATCTTCATTCCGCCTCCGCCTGATAATCGCCATGCTGACCGCCCTGTTTTTCCAATAAACGAATGTCACTCAGGCGCATTCCCCGATCAACCGCCTTCGCCATATCATAAACCGTCAGCGCAGCAACGGTCACAGCGGTCAGCGCTTCCATTTCCACACCCGTTTTCCCAACCGTGCGCGCCGTCGCCGTGATCTGCACGGCGCTCCGCGCTTCATCCAACTTCAAATCCACATCAATCTGCGTCAGCGCCAGAGGA